>JBDNHZ010000197.1:0-4925 GCA_041688515.1 Verrucomicrobiota bacterium | reverse complement strand
ACTGTCGAAGAACGTGGCGCGTGCGAGGGTTCCATCGAACACCTCGCGGTACTGCTGGAGGAAGTCCCGGCCACTGTCGGATTGGCCAACGACGCGCCGCACGCCACAGCGGACAAACATCGGATCGTCGAAGGCGCCGCTGCGGCGGACGTCCCGCATAGAGTGATCCAGCGCCTCGTCGGCGGGCTGCATCAGGCGGTCGAGAAGGGGCGGGTCAAGCCCACTCTCCAGAGTTGGAACCGCGAGAATCGAAGGACGGATTGGCATCGCGCGAAGTATATCATTCGGGGGTGCCTGGCGAAGAACAGAGTTATAGAAACGGCGGAACGCAGGCCCGCGCTCTGGGACGGCCGATGCCGCGTCCAGTCTCCCGCGAGGGATGCGAAGTTTCGCGCGCCAAAACGGGCCTGCGAGGCGCCTGGGGCCGGGACGGGGCCTTCCTATACTTTGGCGCCGGCCCTCAAAAGCCTCTCCAGCACATATACCCACCAAAACAAGACGCGACATGCTGCCCGGCGCGGTGGCGGGGCTCGTGCCGATTATATGAGGCGTCGTCGAGACGAACTTGGAAAACGCCCCAGACACCGTTGCCGGCATCCACGATCTGGCGTCGCGGCTTTCAGGTTCATCCCATGGGTCAGCCCGCCGATCCCACCGCCAACAACGCCCGGACCCGGCGGGCGAATCCGATCGCATCTTCCACGATCGCCCCGTACCCAACGGCCTGATGACCCACGGCCTTGTCGTCGCTTACGACGAACACCGCTGGCGTCGCCGGATCCCCGCGCAGATAACGCAACTCACCGATTAGAACCGCGTCCGCACGGTCGCGGCCGTCGCCTCCCGACCAGACGATGCGCAGATTCGGAGCCAGATCGCGGTGATTACTGTCCCGGCCATCCGCCATCAACAGGATCCGACCGAGGGCCACCTGTTCCGCCAATCGCCGGAGCAACGGATGCAGCAGACGGAGGGATTCCGGGAACCGGGCGGGATCGGCGGAAACCCCCAACAACTCTCCGGCGCGCCCGATCCAGTTGTAGGCGTCGATCAGGATCACCCCGGCGGAAGTTCCCCGGAGCACATCGCCGATCTTGGGGACCGGGACGTATGCCACCTTTCGGAGCGGATCGATCAGGGCGGAACGCCGGAGGCCCACGCGTCCCTGGAACCAGACCAGAAGGTCGGCCGTCAACAACCCGGCAGCCGCCAGTGCTTCGGCCCGACGCAGCACGCCATCGACGGCGGCCGGGTCGGCGGCCACCGCAAGATCCGAGGTGAGATCCGGCATCCAACCCGGCGCAGACGCCGGCAGATCGCCGAGAACGGCCCGACGCTGGGCCATGGCTGCGTCGAGGCGCCGGATCAACGGTGACCATTCGCCCAGCGGTTGGAGGGCATCCCCCGCGGCCACTCGGGCCCGCTCCCGGAACTCGACCAGGCGCTGCACTTCCTGCCGCAGCCGGGAGCGGTTTCCGTGGTGCCGGTCGGACTGCTGTTGACGCACCACGGCGGACTCCACCTCGGCCATCAACCGATCGAACTCGGGCGTGGCGGCGTCGACGTGGCCTTCGAACTCGATCGCCCGTGGGAGCCACGGACGCATCTGCGCGTCGAGGGCGGAGGCGAGTTCGTCCCGCAATTGGATGACGTACCGGGAGCGCAACGCGGACAATTCCGCGCGCGTCGAGGCGAGTTCCTTCTCACGGGCCGCCAACTCCATCTGATGCCGTTCCCGCGCTTCGCGGGTTTCGCGCTGATGCGCCTGCTGGGTCGCTTCCACCTGAGCGCGGGCTTCCTTGGTCCGTTTGCGCAGATGTTCCAACTCCACGGACTCGGCGGGCACCACGGGCGTGGGTCGGGACGCATCATGGGGTGTCGTCGGCCGTCCTCCGGCCTCTGCGGCAGCAGGCACTCCAAAGGGGTCCAGAAAGCAGGTATGAACGCGGGCCTGCCACCGTCCGACGGCTGCCTCCGGCTCCGACGCGATCCGGTCGGCGAGCGCCGGCGGGGCCAGAGCCGCCACTGACGGCCTGGGATCCAGCCACAGGCTGACCGCGACGGCATCGGCTCCCGCCAGATCCAACACCGCGGGAATCCAGGCCGGGATCTCCGCCGGATCCAGTCGCTGGAAGAATTGCCCCGCTGCCAAACCTTCGCGCATCTGCCCCGCCAACGCCGTCGGGAGGCGCAGGTGGCCGGACACGACCCGCCGCCACTGGGCAATGATCGCCGGGCGCTTGGTGAATCCACCCGTCAGATGCCGCCCGATCTCGCGGATGCAACTCTCCGGCAGTGCGTCCACGATCCGCCCCATGGCCGGACGCAACCATTCCGGGATTTCCTGAGGAGAAGGGATTGGAAGCATCGCGAGCCGACGCTACTGCAATCGTCCCCCAGGGGGGAAGGCCACGGAACGTCGAGGAAATGCAGGAAGCGGTCGTGCCCGACCCATTCGGAGGAACGAGTTCCACGAGTCCCCATGGCCGACTTCCAAATTTGCGGGCGCGCGCAGCCCGCTCCAGGAGATGGCAGCGATGAGCGCGGGGTCTTACCCGGGGCTCATCGCTGAAACGCCTCCGGCGTAAAGGACGCCCGAGGCCCCGGGAGCGTGCAATCTCCGGATGCGCCCAAATGCACCCTCATCGGACGAGCTCCGGGGGATCACTACGCCGGACGGGGGGCGAGGACCATCCGACGGGACCTAGATCCGCGTACGGTGGTCTGGTGACGGCCCAAGGCCAGATCCATGAACTCCACCTGGGCGCGCCTCGCGGGCCCACTCTTCTTGCGTGACACCGGCACATAAGAGCCGTCGGGTTGGAGTATCCGGGCCTTCACCGTATCTGCCAGGGTGCGGACCAGGATCTCCTCGATGATACGTTCCCGCAGGACTCCGTCTTCCACGGGAAAGACGACTTCGATCCGACGGAAGAAGTTCCGCGGCATCCAATCGGCGCTCCCGACGAACACCTCGGGCCGACCGCCATTGGCAAAGTGCCAGATACGGCTGTGTTCGAGGAACCGGTCGATGATGCTGCGGACCCGGATGTTCTCGCTCATTTCTTCCACACCCGGTCGCAGGCAGCAGACGCCCCGGATGATGAGATCCACCTGAACCCCGGCCCGGGACGCGCGGTAGAGCGCCTCGATGACCTCGGTATCCACCAATGAATTCATCTTGGCGACGATGTGGGCCGGCAACCCCTCCCGCGCATGGCGGGTCTCGCGTTCGATCAATTCGACCACGCGATCATGCATCTGGAAGGGGGCGACCAGCAGCTTCTGGGTCCCCTGGAACTGGCAAATGCCCGTGAGCAGATTGAAGAGGTTGGTGACATCGGAACCAAACTCCGGCCGACAGGTCAGCAGACCGAGGTCGGTGTAGAACCGGGCCGTCGCGGGATTGTAATTGCCGGTGCCCAAGTGGACGTACCGGCGGATGCGATCGTCGTCGGCCCGCACGACCAACGACACCTTGCAGTGGATCTTGTAGCCCACGAGTCCGTACACCACGTGGACGCCGGCTTCTTCCAGGGCGCGCGCCCAACGGATGTTGTTCGCCTCGTCGAAGCGCGCCTTCAATTCCACCACCGCGGTGACCTGTTTGCCGTTCTTCACCGCGCTCATCAGGGCACCGACGATGCGCGCGTCGCCTCCGGTGCGATACAGGGTCTGTTTAATCGCCAGCACCTTTGGATCGACGGCGGCCTGTTCGAGAAAACGCACCACCGACTCGAAGCTCTCGTAAGGATGATGCATCAACCGATCCCGCTCCCGGATCGCGGCGAACAGGTCTTCCCGCCCCCGGATCGCCTCCGCTTGCGGCGCGAGGAAAGGCGGATCGCGCAATTCAGGCGAATGATCGCCCTCGTAAATGCCCATCAATCGGGTGGGGTTCAACGGGCCATCCACGAGATAGAGGTCCTCCTCCTTCAACCCCAGCGTCTCGAGCAGTTCCTGTCGGATGTCCATGGGACAATCCTGATCGACCTCGAGTCGCACCGACTGGCCCTTGCGCCGGTTGTGCAGTTCCGCCTCCACCGCGTTGAGGAGATTCGCGACATCCTCTTCGTCGATATAGAGCTCGCTGTTGCGAGTCACCCGAAAGGCCGACCAGGCGTCCAGCTCCGTCCCGGGGAACAACTGGGCAAGCCGGCTCCCGATCAGGTCGCCCAGGAACACGTAATCCTGTCGGCCATCCTCCCGTGGCAAACGGACCAGGCGCGGCAGGACGCGCGGCACCTGAACGATCGCCAGGCGTCTGCGGACCTCCCCATTCTGGCGGACCGTCACCCGGGTGATCAGATTGAGACTCTTGTTGAGCACCTGCGGGAAGGGATGCGATGGATCCACCGCCAGCGGGGTCAGAACCGGATGCACCTTTTCGCGGTAATAGGCATCGATCCATTCGCGGTCGGCCGCCCCCAGCAGGGTCGGTTCATGAAACTGGATACCGCACTCCGCCAACGCCGGCACCAGTTGATCGCGCCAGCAACCGTAGGCGTCGTCGACCAATTGCCGCACCCGCCGCGTCACCGCCCGCAGGGTCGCGGTCGCGGTCATTCCATCAGGGGACCGTTCCACCACCTCCGATTCGATCTGCTGCTTCAATCCGGCCACCCGGACCTCGAAGAACTCGTCGAGGTTCGAGGAGGTGATGCAGAAAAACTTCACCCGTTCCAGCAGGGGAACGGCGGGGTTCAGGGCCTCGTCCAGCACCCGCTGGTTGAATTCGAGCCAGGAAAGTTCCCGGTTGAAAAACGGCGATTGCGGAGACGGCTTGGAAGTCGCTTTGGACATACTCTGGCTGAACCCACCCTACCCACGTCTCCCCGGACGGCCAATGGGGAAACCCAGCGCCCGTTCTGGGGGCGCATCTTGACACCACCCCCGATCAGTTGGGCGGCGACACGAGCCTGGGT
>JBDNHZ010000196.1:0-14720 GCA_041688515.1 Verrucomicrobiota bacterium | reverse complement strand
GTTGGAATCCGCAGCGGGATAGATCAGCGAGACGTCCAACGGCCCGACCAACTCCGGGTTTGCGCCCGCGTCCGAAGCCAGCACCGGCGTTCCGCAGGCGAGCGACTCCGCCGTAGCGAGGCCGAATCCCTCCAGGTCCAGCGAAGGCATGAGAGTGACGTCCGCGGATCCGTACAGGCTGGCGAGATCCGATTCCGGGACGAACCCAAGCAGTCGAACGCGTCCCGTGAGGTTGAGTCGCTCGATCAGTTCCTCCAACTCCGCCTGCTGCGGGCCGCGGCCCGCCAGCCAAAGCCGCGCGTTCGGGTGCTGGGCGGAAGCTTGGCCGAAAGCCGTGATCAACTTGGCCAAGCCCATCCGCGGGTCGAGTCGGCGGACGGTCAGGAAGAGGAACTCGGCGTTCCCCAGTTTCCATCGGGCCCGGGTGGTCGATCGGTCGGTGGGCGGACGGAACTGGCTGAAGTTGACGCCGCCGGAAACCACGCGGACCGGGGATCTGACCGCCGGATGCCAGACGGGGAGACGTTGCCGGGTGTAATTCGAAGCGACGAAGATCTCGGGCGCGGCGGCGAGGGCGCGGCCTTCGGTTCGATGCAGTTGGCGTGTGATCCACGGATCCAGGAGCCGCCGCACGAGCGTGCGGGGCTTGGCCTGCTGACTGAAGGCGTACTCGAGGCTCCAGGCACCCTGGAACATGAAGACCGTGGGCCGTCCCCGGGCGGCGGATTCAAAGTACGCCTGATGGGTGGCAAGCAAGGTGGGCGCATGCCCCGATGCCAGTAACCGGTCGAGGACGGCACGCGCGGCGGCGTTCTCCGAACGCCAGTTGGCGAAGAACGATCCGGTGCCATCGCGCACGCGATAGAGGTGAACCCCCTGTCTCGTTTCCTCCTCGGCGAAGGCATTCTTCGGGTTTGGAAGGACCGCGTGCACCTCGTGCCCCCGCGACGCCAGTCGCTCGGCGACCTCGGTCGCATAGCGGTAGCCGCCTCCGTCGAGGTCGGGATGATAACCGAGGGTAAGAAACACGAAGCGCATCGTCTCGGGAGGGGGTGCTACCCTAGCCGAGCCCTTGTCGGCAAACGGTTAGTTAATCCGTTCAATCCCACCTCGGGGGATTCGGACGAAATGCAAACCCCGGGGTGCAGCGGGGGCTGAACACGGGGTCTCTGAGTTTGCCGGTGCGGTCCGTCGACCCGTTCAGGAAGCGGACAGCGCACCCGGGGCGCTGAGGATCCCCTCGCGCACCCCATCGAAGGTGTAGCACGTGGTCCGACCGTCATAGGGTGCGATCCCGATGAGCGACGCACCCCCGGTGAGCTTCTGGCGGGCTTCGGCCGGAGTCAGGTTCGCGTTCTGGGAATAGAGCAGGGCGACAACGCCGGCGACGTGAGGACTCGCCATGCTGGTTCCGGACATCCGGGTGGTCCCACCACCCAACAGGGTGGAGAGGATTCCAACTCCCTGAAGTCGGCTTCCTTTGATGATGTTTTCCTGATCTGAGCCGGGGGCGGAGATGCTGACCCCAATGCCGTTCCCACCCAACGCGCCATCGGTAGTGAAGAAGCAGGCCGAATCCGCCACGATCGGAGCAAGGCTCGTGGCGGAGCTGCCACTTTTTGCAGTGGTCGCACCAACGGCGACAACCGAGGGGAACGTTGCCGGGACCTTGGCGCTGACCATATCCCCACATTCATTGCCCGCGGCTACCACGACCGTGATCCCGGCGGCGACGAGGGCATCGACCGGCGCCCGCAGGACCGAGTTTTCCGCCGTTTCACCGGCCGCAATGGCAAGAGGTCGGCCGAGGCTCATGTTCACCACCCGGATGGGAGGTGAGACCAACTCGGCGTTGCCGAGTACCCATTCCAGACCGGCGATGATCTCGGAGTCGCTGCCCGAGCCCTGGGCATTGAGGACCTTGACGGCGTAGGGCGTCGCGGCGGGCGCGACGCCGACGACGTCGACGGTGTTGTCGAGCGCGGCAACAGTTCCCGCCACGTGCGTGCCATGGCCGTGGTCATCCTGGGCATTGGTGGGAATGGCTCCCGTCAGTGCGTTGTACTGGGCTGAACCCGGCGCCAGATCGCGGTGGGCAAAATCAATGCCGGTGTCGACGATGGCGACCCCGACGCCCGATCCATTGGCGACGAGAGTCCTGGGAATGGCACCGATCCGCTTGAGACCTTCTGGGGTAACCTGGACGTTGCTTCCCCCTCCGCCCCCTCCGCCGCCGGGGCGTGCAATGGCTTCGACGATTCGGTCCGGAATGACCGACTCGACTTCCTGGGCGTTCGCCAGTTGCCGGGCCAACCCGGGAGGCAGCGTTGCAACGTACCCGTTGAGAGCCAGTCGGAAATGGCGTGTCGCACCGATCCCACGTTGGGCTGCGGCCAGCACGGAATCGACCCCCGGTTTCAGGGTGACGATGTACCGATCCGGAATGGCGTCCCCCGCGCTCTGGGCCAGGGCACCCAACGGCAGGGCCGCGCAAAAGAGCAGCAGCCCAGAAACGCGCGGCAGGAAAGACGTTCGGTGAGTGGAAACGGATTCGTTGATCTAACTTTTTTAAGTCAGCTAATGCGGGTTTTGTCACGTCTTTTGTTGGAGGCTCGATCCTTGTCCAGCGGACGATTGACCCCACTAACTCAAATGATGTTCCTACGGAGTTTCGTCCCGCTCTGGACGCTCCCCGCGGGGGCGGTACACCCCGTGGGGGCGGATGGTTCCGCCTAACCCTGCACGAAACGGGAGAAGTTGGCGGCGCAGGCAAGCCTGGAGGACGGTCAGAGGCGGCCGATCTCGCGTCTTCAGGATCCTCGTCCGTCTGCCTACTCCCGACTGGCTGTGCTGCCGGACGGAAGCAGCAGAATCCTGGATGAAGCGGGAGGGAAGAGTCCGTCTGACAATCTCGTGTTTGCCAGGCTCCCGATGGGTTGGCTGACCGGCGAACCGCCCAAGCCTTGAAGAAGATCCGCCTGCGCCACAGCCAGTACAGGACGCTCCACGAAGACCAGGGGAAGAGACCATCGGCGCCAACGAGCGCCGTCGTGGGGAGTCCACTTCTTGTGGCAACCAACGCGACGGTCTCACGAACATCTGTTCATCATGGATGAGCCCGCCGCGCCCGACCTCACTTCGTCGCCTTGCGCATGCGGGCGCGAATCTTCGGATCCAACTCCGGCACATCGGTGTCTCGCCAATCGAAGAAGCCGAGGAGTTTGTAGTGATGAAAGTG
Source organism: Verrucomicrobiota bacterium (assembly GCA_041688515.1). Lineage (GTDB taxonomy): Bacteria > Verrucomicrobiota > Verrucomicrobiia > Limisphaerales > UBA9464 > UBA6176. The sequence goes on along the minus strand of JBDNHZ010000196.1, from coordinate 11,482 downwards.
GGCGGCACCCGAAATCCCGCCGGTCGAATGGACGAAACCTCCCGAAGCCAGGTCATAGGAAAACAACGCGAACCGGGCGGCGGATTCGGCTTTCAGGCTCTTATACAGGCTGACCTCAGGCGTCTGCAGCGTGCCCGCCAGCGGGACCGGAACAGCGAGCGCAGGAATGTCGACCAGCGATTCGCGGGTCTCGATACCCAAGCCGGCGCTCCGGGCTTCCACGATGGTATCCGCGCCGTCCTCGGTGGAGACCAGCAGCGCGCCGCTTCGGGCCAGGTGTTCCCGGATCGCCCCGAGCACATAGCGTTTGTCGTAACTCTTGAAGTAGCGCTCCTCGAAGTAGACCTTTTTTCCGCGCAAAGCGGTGAGGTCGGCCTGTTAGATCGCGCTATCGGCGGCGGAACTCAACAGGAGTTGTTCGGCAACGGACCGCTTGGGCTCGGTGATCTTGATGGTATGACAACCAGCCCAGAGCGGCAGCAGGAAGGAGAGGAGGACGGTCCGCCAAACAGGCGCGCCCGGGAAGGGGTGGGGACGTGGGAATGGTTTCATCGTGGATCGTCGTACACCGCAAACGTTTCAGAAATGGGAGTCTTGCGCCAACCGGAAGTGTCCCGCCCCGGCTAAGCCGTTGCCATCCTATAACCATTTCGGAGATCGCGTCACGCGAAGCTGCGAAGGCGCGAAGAAAGGCCGCGCAATGAGTTTCGAGCGCGGGCGATTCGCACACACCGGACGGCGACCCCTTTAACTCCCGGACTGGGAGTTCTTCTTCGTGGCTTCGCGTGAGATCATTGGGGAAGCACCACGGCTGAGCCGGGGGCCAACACGTACTTCAATCCGAACTTTGGAATCCTTGGACGCGACGATCCTTCCTCCACGCGCCCCCTCCGGAATCAGGTGGAATGGAGGGCCCCGATGGTCTCGCCGAAACGGGACTTGGGAACAGGCTCCCGGTACTTGAATCTGCCTCCTCTGGCCCTCTGTGGATAAAACTGCCTTTTCAAGTTCACGTTTGCGCCCTCACTCCGCGACTCCGCATGAGGTCCTCCCCATTCTCTCCCCCATGGAGACGGCTAAGGATTCCGTTTGCCAGGATGATTGCTGATATCGTCGAACAGCCACGCTTTGGCATAGACCCACCAGCGTTTGGCGGTGGCTTCGGAGATGCCGAGAATCTCGGCGGCCTCGCCGATCTTGAGACCTACGAAGAAGCGAAGCTTCACCAACTCGGCCTGCCGCGGCTCAATCTTGGTGAAACGTTCCAGTGCATCATCCAGCGCCAGCAACTGGTCGTCGGGCGCGGGACTGGCGATGTCGAGTTCATCCGCGTCGAGGTGTTGCGCCCCGGCACCCCGGCGCTGGGTCAGTTTGCGGCGGGCGCGGGCAATGAGCAGACGGCGCATGGCTTCGGCGGCGGCTCCAAAGAAATGAGCGCGGTTCTGCCAGGATTGATTGGGAGAATCCACCAACTGAAGCCACGCCTCGTGGACAAGTGCGGTCGGCTGAAGCGTATGGCCGGCGGGTTCCGCCGACATCTTGTGCGCGGCCATTCGGCGAAGTTCGTGGTAAACGAGAGGTAACAGTTCATCCGTGCCCTTGGCGTCTCCCTGCTCGATGGCGGTGAGGATGCGGGTGACGTCGCTCACGGATGGGCAGGGGGTGCGTTGGTGGCGGACGTGCTGATCGTTGCCGATCCCGCGCCGACGATCTCAATTTGCCGCAGCCCGTTTCTTCGGGCGAAGGAATCTCCAGGCGGCGGCACAGGAAACTCCGGCCAATCCCAATCAAGGTTCATGGTCTTCAAGCGGGCACGAATGGCGCGCAGGTCCCAGCGATGGATCGCTCCCGCGTATCGGGCGGCGACAACGAGTTGGGTGCCATCAGGGGTGAATCCAATCCACGTTGAAAGATCGCCGTTCGGGTCCTCCAGCCGGGCCACGGTGCGGCCTGAAGTGACTTCCTTGAGATGGATGATCCCCGGCGTCATTTCCAGCGCCATCATTCTGCCGTCTGCCGTGAAGGCGACGTGGCCGGGATACAGGCCGATCTCGCGCGGAAGGCGGCGGGTCACTGCGAGCGAACTCAAGTCATAAAATGTGAACTCCCTGTCACGGGCCACGATCAGCTCCCGGTTGTCCGGAGTGGAATAGACCAAGGCAGACGATCCCACTTCCAACTCTTTGATCAGCTTACCACCGGTCCCGTCCCAAACTCTCACGCGATCCGAATTCCAGCCGCTGGTGGCGAGGCGCTCCGCATCCACACTGAGGGCGACATAACCCGCCCGTTCATGGGGCATGACCGCGCCGCGCACTGATTCTGATTCGAGATCAAGCTGCACGCACTGCCCGGCGTTTTCCCCCACCACGGCCAGAGTTCGGTCGTCGGCGCCTCTCGCCATCCGCATGGGTGCGAACGGCAGGGCAATCTGATGGAACGGACCCAATCGCAGTGCGCCCTCGGGTTTCGTGCCTGCCAGGATGGGCCACCGCCGCAACCCGTCGGCCGGCCCGCACGTCAACAGTTCATGGCCATTCGCCCGGAACAGAACGGAAGTGGTTTCTTCCATGCGCAGCCAGGCCACCTGGCGACCGCGTTCAATATCCCAGAGACGCACGCCATCCGAGGCGCCGAGGGCCAGGAGCGTGCCGTCTGGGCTGATGCTCCCTTCGCGCAACGAGCTCTCGCCCTCACGAAACAGGTTAAGAAACGTGTGATACTCCTGACTGGGGACGAGGCCCCAGAGCTGCGCCTGATCGTCGCCTAGGTGGAGGACTCCCGCCCATCGGCCTACCTGGCTGAACCCCATCCAGCGGGAAGGCAGCCGCATCTTCAACCGACCCGGAGAGGGTTGCCACAACCTCATGGAACCGTCCCACGACATGGAGGCAAGCAGACCACTGCCAGAGTGAAACATCACGAAATTGACCTGCTGAGAGTGGCCTTCCAGCACTGAAACTTCGCGCTTTGCCCGCACATCCCAAATCTGGATGCGGGCATTCGAGCCGCCCGCCGCGAGCAGTTCTCCATCAGGATGCCACGCGACGACTGTTTGAATGCCCGTTCCGGTGGGAAGGCTCGCCAGCAGTTTTCCGTCATCCGCGTTGTAAATCGAAATGGCGTTCGTGTTTTCATAACCCACCGCGAGGCTTCGGTTGTCAGGATGGAAATTCATCGAGTGAATCCGGTCCGGCACGAGCCACCGGTTGCCTGCCTCTCCGGTGGCAAGATCGAAGCGGGTGATCCATTCCTCATGCCCGACCGCAAGCCGGCGGCTGTCCGGACTGAAAGCCACCAAGGAGCATGAGTCGGGAGGATGTTGGAGCACCGATTCGCCGCTCTCCCAACGCCATAGGTCCAGTTGGCCTTGATTGTCGAGACAGGCAAGAAGGCTGCCATCCGGACTGAACTGGAATTGTAGGATCGTCGCGCTGGCTGAGATCAGGGCAGCCGGCTTTAAACGTTTTAGCTCCCGGTTCTCCGGGATGCTGCGAATGCTGATGATGTCGTCCGGCCCAAGGCCGGCGAATTGCTGATAAAGCGGGTCAAATGTCACGGCCTTGAAATCCGCTTTCCAACCCTGCCAGACCGGCCCGTGCTCCACATCCGCCATGGCCATGACTGCAATCGCATTGTCCCGCACTTCGGGTGCGGGATGGATGCGCGCCGCCTCCGCCAGAGCCGCGAGGCCCTCCAGGCGCTGGCCCATCTGGCGGCTGTTGCGACGCGCCTGCGCCTGGTTCTGCAGAGAAACGAAAAGCTGTTCCCGGGCCCGATCCTCGCTGGCGCGGGCGGCTTCCAAGGCCGTACCACGTTCCCGCAACGCATCCTCCTTCTGGTTTCGTTCCTGCCGAATGCGCGCATTGCTTGTCGCGAGGGTGAACACGGCCACGAGCAGCGCCACCAGAACGGTGCCCGCCGCGATGAGTGCCCCAACGTTTCGCCGGGCCAGCTTTTGCAGGAGATACATCCCGCTCGGCGGCCGGGCCGTGATCACCTCGTCGTCCAGGTGGCGCTGGATGTCCGCCGCGAGGCCGTTGGCCGTCTCGTAACGGCGGGCGCGGTCCTTCTCCAGGCACTTCATCACGATCCAATCCAGGTCGCCGCGCACGGCGCTGATGTGTTCCTTCGTCGGGGCAAGGAGGCGCGGAGATGCGTCTGGTTTCCTTTGATCTTCTCCCTCTCCCGGCCCTGATGTCGCCGGTAAAGGGAGTTGGCGGATGCGTGCCCGTTCAGCTTCCTGCGTGAGCCGTGTGGATGGCTTGGACGGCTGCGTTTCGCGGATCGTGCGCCGCATCTAGTCCAGCCCGGAACGGAGCAGTTGCTCCCCGTCGAAGGGCGTCCGGCCCGTGAGCAATTCATACAGCGCCACGCCCAGGCTGTAGATGTCGCTGCACGTATCGATATCGACGCTGCTCATCTCCGCCTGCTCGGGACTGGTGTAGGCCGGCGTGCCGATGAATGCATGGAAGTGGGTGAACAACGTCTTGTCCGTGAGCCGCTGGCCCGTCGCCTTGGCGATGCCGAAGTCGATCACTTTGGGCACGGGCGCTCCGTCGTTGACGGTGACGAGAATGTTCGAGGGCTTGAGGTCGCGGTGGATGATGCCCTTCTGATGCGCGTGTTGGACGGCCTGGCACACCTGCATGAACAAGCGCAGCCGTGCCTCGGTCGGAAGCTGCGCTTCCTCGCAGAATTCCGTGATCCGGACGCCGCGCACCAGCTCCATCACGAAATAGGGCCGCCCAGTCGGACTCGCACCGCCGTCGAAAACCTTGGCGATGTTCGGATGATCCATCAGAGCCAACGCCTGACGTTCGGCCTCGAAACGAGCGATGACGGAACGGGTGTCCATGCCGAGCTTGATGACCTTGAGCGCGACCCGGCGGCGCACCGGTTCTTCCTGCTCGGCCATGTAAACGACGCCGCAGCCACCCTCCCCGATCTGCTCCAGCAGCTTGTAGCGGCCGATCCGATCGCCCGGCTTCTCGCTGAGTTCGTTTACGAATGAATCCAGACCGTCGGGAGGCCCCTCCAGAAAATCTCCGGCCCGCTCAGCCGCCATCAGCAAAGCCTCCACACGCCGGCGCAGCCCGGCATCCGTGCCGCACGCGCCGTCGAGGTAGGCCAAACGGGCGTCGTGCCGGTCGAGAAGGAGCGCCTCGGCGAACAGGGATTGTTCGGGTGAGACGAGCTTCATGGGGTTCGGTTCATCACCCATACATGCGCCAATTGACGGCAAATGCGCTCACCACACACGAAAAGAACCGAAAAAGAAAGTCGCGTGAGCCTTTCCGGCGAGATTCCGCTCATGACGGAGTGGAAGGCGATGACCGCCTTCCGTGCGCCAACTCTCCATGAACTCCTGCCTGAAACTTCTTCCAATACTCCTTCTTCTGCTGCTGGCGGGCGGCGCGACGGTGGTGCGCGGGCAATCCGCGCTCGATGGCTTCGATCCGAACGCCAACGCACCGGTTCAGGTAGTCGTCGTCCAACCGGACGGCAAGCTTATCATCGCCGGCAATTTTACGACGCTCGCGCCCAACGGCGGAGCCACGGTGACGCGTAATCACATTGCCCGGCTGAATCCGGACGGCTCGCTGGATGCCGCCTTTAACCCGAACGCGAACGGGACTCTCTACGCCGTCGCGTTGCAGCCGGACGGCAAGATTTTGGCCGGCGGCATCTTCACCAGCATCGGCGGGCAGTCGCGCACCAACATCGCACGGCTCGACCCCGTCACCGGCCTGGCTGATTCGTTCAACCCGAGCGCGAACGGGGAGGTGGATGCTTTCTCCGTGCTGGCGGACGGCAAGATCCTCGTGGGAGGCGCGTTCAACGGCCCGAACAGCATCGGCGGACAGATGCGCAACGGCGTCGCCCGGATCGATGGCGTCACCGGATTGGCTGACGCCTTCGACCCGAACGCGACCGGGAATGTCTATTCCATCGTGGTGCAACCCGACGGACGGATCTTAGTGGCCGGCACTTTCACCCACATCGGCGGCCAGGCGCGCAATCGCATCGCCCGGCTCGACGCCGCCACGGGCCTCGCGGATCCGTTCGACCCGAACGCGAACGCCGTTGTCTATGCCCTCGCGCTGCAGGCGGACGGCAAAGTTTTGGCGGCCGGTAATTTCAGCGGCGCGAACAGCGTCGGCGGTCAGACGCGCAACCGCATCGCCCGGCTGGATGCCATGACCGGCTTGGCGGACTCGTTCAACCCGAACGCGAGCGACAACGTCTATACCCTGGCGGTGCAGGCGGACGGCAAGATTTTAGCCGGCGGCGCTTTCAGCACGCTCGCACCCAACGGCGGAAGCGCGGTCACGCGCACCAGTCTGGCCCGGCTGAATCCCGACGGTTTGGTTGACCCTGTCTTCAGCCCGAACGCGAATGATGTGGTCCTGTTCATCGCCGTGCAGGCGGATGGCAAAATCCTGGCGGGCGGCGGTTTCACTTCGCTCGCGCCGAGCGGTGGACCGGCGGAGACGCGCAATCGCCTCGCCCGACTGGAGCGGGATGGCAGGCTGGACCGGACGCTCAATCCGATTGGTGCTGACCAGTTGGGTGGCCAGGTTATCACCACCTTTGTCCAGACCGACGGGAAGATTATCATCACCGGCGATTTCACCACCGTTCTGGGCGTCACTCGCAACGGCATCGCCCGGTTGAACACGGACGGCACGCTCGACACCGCTTTCGACCCGAACCCCAATGGTCAGGTCAGCGCCCTGGCGGTGCAGGCAGACGGCAAGATTGTTGTAGTAGGAGGGTTCGGGATTATTGGCGGGCAGGCGCGCCTTTTCATCGCCCGGCTTGATGGCATCACCGGCTTGGCTGATTCCTTCAGCTCAAGCGCGAACAACTCTTTCAGCTGCGTAGCGGTCCAGGCCGACGGCAAGATTCTGGTGGGTGGCTACTTCTCCACCATCGGCGGGCAGTCGCGCACCGGCCTCGCCCGGCTTGATGCCACCACCGGATTGGCTGATTCATTCAACGCGAACATGAGCGCGTTCGCCAATGTCCGCTCCATCACCGTGCAGTCAGATGGCAAGATTTTGGCAGGCGGTATTTTTACCAGCATCGGCGGACAGACCCGCAACGCCATCGCCCGGCTCAATGCCACGACTGGCCTGGCGGACGCGTTCAACCCGAACCCGAATATTGGTAGTGAGGTCATTACGATGGTCGTGCAGACGGACGGCAAGATTCTGGTGGGAGGCCTGTTCACCCGTATCGGCGGACAGGCGCGCACCAACCTCGCCCGGCTTGATGCCGCCACCGGCTTGGCTGATTCGTTCAACCCGAACGCGGACAATGTGGTCATTTCCATCGCGGTGCAGGCGGACGGCAAGATTCTGGCGGGCGGCTTCTTCACCAGGGTCGGCGGGCAGGCGCGCAATCGCATCGCCCGGCTCGATGCCACGACCGGCCTGGCTGATTCGTTCGACCCGAACGCGAGCTTCTATGTGCTATCAATCGCTTTGCAGGCGGACGGAAAGATTTTAGTGGGCGGCTATTTCAGCAACATCGGTGGGCAACCGCGCGCGCTCGTGGCTCGTTTGAGCAACGATACGGCGGCCCCGCAAAACCTGACGGCCACGCCCACCCATGTCACCTGGGCCCGCGGCGGAGCGAGCCAGCAATTCACGCGCGTGACCTTTGAGTCGTCCACCAACAATGTGAACTACACGTCCTTGGGCAACGGCACGCCGTCCGACAGCAATTGGATCCTGGCCGGACTAAATCTTGCGACCGGGCAGAACCTCTACCTTCGGGCGCGAGGTTACTTTGGCAGCGGCCACCAGAACGGCTCGCAGAGCATCCAGGAATCGGTGCGGAATGTGTTTCTGGCGCCGCCGCCGCCGCCGCGCTTGAACATTCAACGCAGCGCGCCCGCTAATGTCGTGCTGTCGTGGGCGACGAACGGCACCGGCTTCATGCTGGAGTCGAACACAAACCTCAACGCGAACATCTGGAGCGTTGTCTTGCCTGCGCCCTCCGTCAGCGGAACGAACAATGTCGTGAGCAACAACATCAACGGCTCGATGCGCTTCTACCGCCTGCGCAAGCCGTAGCCGTGGCTCCCCGCGAAAATAAAAAAGACCGCGTGAGCCTTTTTTCCGGGATTTGGCCCCTGACGGGGTGAAGACGATCAATGGCTCGATTCAAACGAAACAAACAAACCAAAGACACCAATGAAAACCAAAACTGCTGACGGCCCTTTCAAGGCGCGTCCTGAAATGACGGATCGTGCCACCGGGCACCCTGTGACGCCGCTCTCCGCGTGGCGCGTCAAAAGCCAATTCCTATCACTTATCCTCTGCCTGCTCGCGCTGGCGTCGGCCACGCCTTCCGTCAAGGCGCAGAACTCGATCACGTTCAATTTCACCGGCGTCATCACTTCGGTGGATGACGCGCTCGGCTGGTTTCAGAATACCTACGAGGTGGGGGCCATCGTCACCGGCTCTTACACTTTTTTCGCCACCAACCATCTGAAAGCGGTAGATTTTTCCGATCCGGACCACACGGCAACCTACCAGTATTACTTCAAACCCAATTTTCCTGAAGTGTCCCTTACCAACCCGGATTTTCGGCTGAAGGCCGGAGATCGGGAGATCCGGAAGGACACATCACTCTTTGGCTGGGATTTCTTCTGGATTCCAATTTGGAACGATTCCGCGCAGAGCTTTCCTGGGGCGGGCGACGGCTATGGAGTCACCTCCGCCATCGGCTTCCCCGATTTCTGGCGCGATTTTTCGGGTGATCCCGTCGCGGACCCGGATGGAGTTTTGTATCCCCTGCCCATCGCGAATCTCCGCTTGTATGATCCAACCAGCAACGCGCTCAACTCGGTCGCACTGCCGCTCATGCCGCCCAATCTCGCCGCGTTCTCCGAGCGTTCTGGTTCGATCTTCATCTCGGACGGCAACGGCGAACCCGATTACGCGACCGCAACGTTCCGCATCACCTCGCTGACGCTGCTAACACCGCCCGCACTGACCATCGCTCGCGCCGGACCCAATGCCGTCGTGCAATGGCCGACCAACTCCGCTGGACTCTCATTCACCCTGCAATCCACCACCAACCTTCTTTCACCGACGGTCTGGACCACCGTTTCACCCGCGCCAGACGTGGTCAGCGGGCAGCAATCCGTGACCAATCCAGTTTCCGGAACGCAGAAGTTCTACCGGTTAATCCTGTAGTCTCCTTCAAAACTGAATGATGAAAAACTCCAGCGCCCTTCAATCCCAAGCGCGCTGCATCCGGTCTGTGTGGGCAACACGACTGAGGCGGTTTCCATCAACGGCCAGACCAACGTCGTCCAGCAACCCATCGCCGGAGGAAACACCAACCGCTTCTTCCGCCTGCGCCGGCCGTGCTTAACACGACAACCTTCCACTTATTAACTCTCCATGAACACCTGCCTGAAACTCCTTCTCCTGCCTCTGCTGGCCGGGCCCGGACCCGCCTTTGCCCAAAGTCCCGGCGCCCCGCTGCTGAAAAGGTTCACCAAGCCCGAGCCGGCGGCCGGCGGTTTCGGCAACCCCCTCGTGGCCGTGGGAGATGATCGGGTACTCATCGGCGCTTTCAGTTACGGCACCACGGCGCAAAGCGGGGGAGCGTATCTGTTCCGCACCAATGGCTAATGAGCCGGATGACGTAGAGCCATCCTGGCGCAGTTCCTGATTCCCATTTTATGAAATCGCACCTGCAACATCTGTTCCGTTTGCCCGCGCTGCTCCTCAGCCTTGTTTCTCTCACCGCCGGCTCGCTCTACGCCCAAACCATTTCGAACCTCCACAATTTTGCCGATGGCCCCGCCGACGGCCGCAGCACTTTTGCGAGCATAACATTAGTGGACGGTACGCTGTATGGGACAACCACCAGTGGCGGAAGTTCGGGCAACGGCATTCTGTTTTCTCTCCAGACGAATGGCACCGGCTTCGTCAATCTGCATAACTTCTCGCCGATTGAAGGCTCTCATCCAAGAGCCGATCTGCTGTTCTCCGGCAATAAACTGTTTGGGACCGCGCTGCTTGGAGGCAATGCAGGCAGTGGCACCATTTTCTCGGTCAATACGAATGGCACGGGGTTGAGTGTGCTACACCATTTCAAGGCCTTTGCTGAGGCTCCGAATTCTTCCCCCACCAACAGCGACGGAATAGCTCCTTCGGGATTGATTGTGAAGGGGAACACGCTCTACGGGTGGGCAATTGAAGGCGGCCATTTCGGCGGCGGCACCATTTTCAAGCTCAACACCAATGGCTCTGCTTTTGAGGTCCTGCATACTTTCGCAACGCTCTCCAACGGTTCTCTCACCAATAGCGAGGGCATCAGCCCCTTCAGTCTGGTTCTGGCTGGTAACACTTTGTATGGAGTCGCAAATCGCGGAGGCACGGCCGGAAATGGCGCGCTCTTTGCCGTTCAGACCGATGGCACGGGCTTTACGAATCTGCACAACTTTACCCGGACGACTTCCTCACCGTCCTTTTTGATGAGTACCAACAGCGACGGCGAACGGCCGGCCAGCCAATTGGTCCGCTCGGGCAACACTTTGTTGGGCACGGCGGCCGAAGGTGGCCGTTTTGGTGCGGGCGCGATCTTCGCCATCAATACCGATGGCGCCGGTTTTACGAACTTGCACAACTTCGCCGCCGTAGGCCGTCCGCCGGGTCCTCAAACCAACAGCGACGGCTTTTTTCCCAACAAACTCGTATTATCCGGGAACACGGTCTTCGGGACGACTCTCAACGGGGGCCCGGCGCAACGTGGAACCATCTTCGCCATAAAATTCGACGGAACCGGTTTTGTGACTTTGCTGCATTTTCCGGCGGCTGCTTCGCCTGCGAATACCAACAGCACCGGTTTTAATTCGTATGGGCTGTCCATCTTCGAGAACACGCTTTATGGCACCGCACTCAATGGGGGGAGCTTTGGTTTCGGCACCGCTTACCGTCTAGATCTACCTCCTCCTCCGCTCGTCGTCATCACCCGCTTGAGCACGAGCGTCGTTGTCCAATGGCCGACCAATTCCTCCGGGCTCACCTTCACGCTGCAATCCAGCACCAATCTCGTCGCACCCCCGAACTGGACGACCGTCTCGCCATCGCCCGTTCTCGTGAGCGGACAGAGCACCGTCACCAATCCCATCGCGGGTGCGCAGAAAGTTTATCGATTGAGCCAGTAGATATTTATGAAACAATTCTTCATCCACACACTCCTGCTCGCATTCACGCTGTCGCCCTCGGCGCTTTTCGCCCAGAGACACCAACTCATCACCACCTTCACCAACCCCACGCCGGCGCAAAGCGACTTTTTCGGTGCGTCGGTGGCGGCGTTTGGAAACGATCGGGTGCTTCTGGGTTCTGAGGGAGGCGTGGCTTATCTTTACAGCACCAACGGCACGCTGCTTCGCAACTTCACCGTTTCCGACCCGGCGGCCGTCGGATTTGGTAACCCGATCGTGGCGGTC
>JBDNHZ010000027.1:0-5817 GCA_041688515.1 Verrucomicrobiota bacterium | reverse complement strand
GTCCTTGATGAATTCGAGTTTGAAGAGCTGTCGCACCGCCATCTGGTTGATCTTCTTGGGCCAGCTCCACTGGTACTGCTCCAGGCTCTTGTTGAAGGTGAATCGCGCCTGCTTGATGCGCCGTTGGAGCGCCCGCTCTCCACGTTCGAGCACCTCCCCCTCCACCAGTCGGGCAAGATGGTCACCGTGTGACCACTGTTCCCGGGCCGCTTGCTGGGCCAGATCGCGGTGGTCTTGCTGGATATAGCCCAGTTGGAGGCAATCCAGATGCCCAGATCCCGACCGGCGAGGAAGTTGCGTTTGACGTAGCCGACGGCGCGTTCGACGCGGCCCTTTTCATTGGGCGAAAGCGGATTGCTGGCCCGGGGCTGGCAGCCGTGGTGACGGGCGAAGTCGAGGTAACGGGCTGGAAGTTTTCGGAATTGTTGAATTTCCCACCAGTATTCTGAAGATCGAAGTGGCAAGCGTCCAACTCAGTTGGTTCGCCGTATCAGGGAAGATTTACCAAGTTCAGTTTCTCGACACTTCCAATCTGATTGAGTGGCAGAACGATGGTGCCCCGGTGCCGGGAACCGACCAACTGATGACCCGGAACGACGACATTTTAGGAAAAACTCGCAGGCTCTATCGCGTCCTTGAGACGCCTTAGGCTGCCTCACTGCATCGTCCCAAAAACGTCCTTGTCGCCGAACAAGAATCCTCGCGGGTCGAACCGGTTGGCCAGGATGCGCGCCAAGTCGCCGTCAGCCTGCTGGAGGCCCTGCATTGATTACCAAGGGAACGGGTCACTCCGCACTTTTGATACTACGGCGGCGTCCTGGCGGTCTGTTCCGTTGTGGAGAGGCAATGGGGGCGGAGCTGTAAGTTCAACATTTCATTCAGCAAGGCCTTCCTGAAGGCCCCCTGCTTGGGGTGCTTTGGCAGGTGCTTCCAGCACTGCCGAATCCCCTGTGCCGCCGCCCCGTAGCTCAAACCCGGGATCTCCCGCATCCCCTCGATCCGTCGCCAACCCAGGTGGCGCGTCGCCACCGCCATCACGCCGTTGCGCCCAAGTCCCCGTACGCGCTCGTCCTGTCGGATCAGCTTCGTCCCAGCAATCCTTCGTTCGCCGACACCAAGTCGCTCCACCCCGGTCGCGACGTCCGCGCCACCCGCCGCACAGGGGTCTGCTCCACCGGGTTCGATCGCAGTTCCCTTATGTTCAACAAGACGAACCCCGAGGATCTGCAGCGAGAACCATTCCGGACGCTCGGACAACAGTCCCAGAAACCGCCGCCGATCCGTGTCATCGCGAAAGAGGATCTCCCTCCACCCAACCCACAACGCACGGTGAACCGCTTCGCAACCAGAAATCCGGTCTGATTTCTCGCGCAGAACCGCATTGACAGCGGCCAAAGCCCGGGTTGATCGTTGGAAAGGCTGAGGAAAACGAAACTGAATCGCCCTCTCCGGGTGCATCGTAGAACCCAAATTCCTGCCAGTAAATCGGTGCGGCAAATGCACCGTGTCGAATATGGGCCAGGCGGGGAGGGATATCAGGAACTGACGGTGTTCGACGGCATCCTCCTGCAGTCGAATTCGATGGCCAATGATACAAACGACAGGGTGACGAATCTCTCAAATATTGGCGACATGACCATGCCAGCGCAAACGATCCGATCCCCGCTGCGCGTATTGACGGTGAACATGCACAAGGGGTTCAGTTTCCTCAATCGCAGGTTCATCCTGCCCGAGTTGCGCAGCGCGGTGCGCGCGGTACAGGCCGATCTGGTGTTCCTGCAGGAAGTGCACGGCGATCATGCTGGACATGCGGTTCGCCATGCCGGCTGGCCAACCGTGCCGCAGTATGAATTTCTGGCCGACGAGATGTGGCCCGAGTTCGCCTATGGGCGCAATGCGGTTTATCCGGAGGGTCATCATGGCAACGCGGTATTGTCCAAGTACCCGATCGTGCGGCACCGAAACCTGGATGTATCGATCGAAGGCCCCGAGCGGCGCGGAATGCTGCATTGCACGCTGGCCGTACCGGGAGTCGGCGACGTGCATGCGGTTTGTGTCCACTTGGGCCTGCTCGAAGACCATCGTCGCCGACAGTTGGATATGCTCTGCACCATGGTGAACGAAGAAGTACCCACGGGCACGCCGCTGGTTGTGGCCGGTGACTTCAACGACTGGCGCTCCAGGGCGAATGCGCACCTGGCGCGTGGCGCCGGATTGCAGGAGGTATTCCAGATGGTGTATGGGCAGTCGGCGCGCACCTTTCCGGCACGGCTTCCGGTGTTGCGGCTCGACCGGATCTATGTGCGCGGCGCGGGTGCCAATGCACCCATGGTGCTGCCACGCAAGCCCTGGTCGCACCTGTCGGACCATGCGCCACTGGCCGCGGAGATCGACCTGTGAAACCGGCATCGCGCTGGACCGGTGGCAACAGCATACGGTTGCTCGAGAATGGAGAGAATTACTTCCCGGCGGTCTTCGACGCGATCGACGCCGCCCGAGACGAGATCATTCTGGAGACCTTCATCCTTTTCGAGGACAAGATCGGCAAGCAATTACATGGGTTGCTGCTCGCCGCCGCGCGGCGCGGGGTCCGCATCGACATGCTGATCGACGGATATGGATCGTCCGAACTGACGCCGCCGTATATCGATGCGCTCACTCAGGCAGGTGTGCGGTTGCGCGTGTTCGATCCTGCCAGGCGCGTGATGGGTCTGCGTTTTAACGTATTGCATCGCATGCACCGCAAGATCGTGGTCGTCGACGCGCAGCGGGCGTTTGTTGGCGGCATCAATTTCTCGTTCGACCACATGCGCGATTTCGGCCCCGAGGCGAAGCAGGACTACGCGGTGGAGGTGCATGGCCCGATCGTGGCACAGATCCACCGTTTCGTGCGGGCGAGCGCTGACCAGTCGGGCGCGCGCGAAGCCCATGCTGCCGAGGCGGAACATCCGGTGGCGCCCAGGCACGAATCGACCGGTCGAGCTGAGGCGATCTTCGTGACGCGTGACAATCAATGGCATCGCAATGGCATCGAGCGGCAATACCGCGCGGCGATCCGCGCGGCGCGTGAGCGGGTGGTGCTGGCCAACGCCTATTTCTTTCCCGGTTACCGGTTGCTGCGCCAGTTGCGGCGCGCCGCAAGACGCGGTGTGCAGGTGACACTGATATTGCAGGGTGAACCCGACATGCCGATTGCCAAGATGGCGGCCAGGCTGCTGTACGGCTACCTGCAGATCGCCGGCGTCCAGATCTATGAGTATTGTGAGCGGCCATTGCACGGCAAGGTCGCGGTGGTGGATGCCGACTGGTCCACGGTTGGGTCCAGCAACCTAGACCCGACGAGCCTGACGCTGAACCTGGAAGCCAACCTCGTGATCCGGGACAAGGCGTTCGCTCGTCACCTGGGCGAACGGTTGCAGTACTTGATCACCAACCAATGCAGGGCAATCGAGCCCGAGGCCACCGGGCCGACTTTCCCATTCTGGGGGCCCGTGCGCAGTTTCCTGCTGTTCCATCTGCTGAGCGGATATTCCCGCTGGCTCAACTGGTTGCCGCAGCGGGCCGCGAAGATCCGCCGGGTGGGGAAGGCCGCCGTAGAGGCGGGTGCATCGGGCCAGGGATCTGCCGATGAGGCGGAATGACACCGTGGGCACGGAGGAGGCAACCGATGCAGTCGTTACGCAATACGCGTGGTGGGGAGAGGCAATGGGGTGAGATCTGTAAGTTCAACATTTCATTCAGCGAGGCCTTCCTGAAGGCCTCCTGCTCGGGGTGTCTTGGCAGGTGCTTCCAGAACTGCCGAATCCCCTGTGCCACCGCCATCACGCCGCTGCGCCCCCAGTCCCCATGCCCGCCCGTCCTGTCGGATCAACTCCGTCCCAGCAATCCTTCGCTCGCCGACACCAGGTCGCTCCACCCCGGTCGGGACGTCCGCGCCACCCGCCGCTCAGGGGTCTGCTCCACCAGGAGTTCGCAAGGTTCATCCGCAACGCTCTCGCCATCCGGCGAGTCCCCGCGGCACGATCAGATTATCATTGGTACAGATCTGACCCATTGCCTCTATTGCCCTCCTGAATCGCGTGACGCATCGGGGGCAGGGTCGAACTGCGGCCCTTGGGGGCCCTGGGCAAGATGCCAATGGATCGGTAATAACGGCGGGGTAAAAGCCAGATACGGTTGTCACCGTCAAAGGCCAGATTGCCATCCCGCAGGCCTTGCGCGAGCGCTTCGGACTGCTGCCTGGCACCGAAGTCGGGTTCGTGGCGGGACCGGATGCCCTTCAGGTGAAACCGCGCAAACGCAGTCGCCGCGCTGCGACCCCCTTCGACGCGTGGCTGGCCAAAGCTGTTGGTTCCGCGGCCACGAATCTGACCACCGATGAAATCATGGCCACGACCCGCGGAGAAGGGTGACGCATGATTCTCGAGGATACGAGCGTGCTGCTCGACATCGCCACGCGCGATCCGAGGTGGCTTGCCTGGTCCAGCGCGCAGCTTGCTCCCCTCGTCAACGCCCGCGCGGCCGCCATCAACCCGGTGATCCATGCCGAGTTGGCATAGTGTTACCGGAATGAGCGTGACCTCAATCGGCATCTGGTTCCTCCCACCGAGTTCAAACGACTCGCCCTGCCGTATTCCGCTGCCTTCCCTGCCGCCCGAGGATTCGCCGCCTATCGCAAGGCGGGTGGAAGCTGCACTTCGCCACTGCCGGACTTCGGTTGCCGTGCGCTTCAACGGGATCGACCCGAGCCCAGGCGTGTGATCCGGCGGCAGGCTTCGCCTCAACGAATCCATCCCATCTGAACGGCACCGCAGGCGGAGAACAGGGCGGTCAGCGCGGTCCACATCAGGGTGAACCCGGTGTGCACGAGCGTCTCCAGTCGTTTGCTCTGCCAGAGGCCGGGCGCGTAAACGAACCACTGGCAGTAGAGCCGGATGGCCCAGAAGGTCGCGAAGGACCAGGAAACCCACGTCCCTGCGCGGGTCGGGGTGAGGAACACCGCGGGCTCCATCAGGCAGGGCAATCCCATCAACCCCAGCACGAGACAGATGAAGAACGTGTGCACCTGGAAGACGGCGGCGTTCACCGGGGTCAGGTTCCGACTGTCCTCGCTCCAACGGAGTTTTCGGCCAATGGGGATGTGCAGGAGGGCGAGCAGGATGAGTCCGCCCCCGGCGATGCGCAGCAGGATCGGAAGGAGAGAGATCATGGCGGAAGCAGGACAAAGACGCGGATCCAGGGGGTGATGCGAAATTCGTCGGCGGTGCGGAAGCCGGCTCCTTCCCAGCAGCGTCGCCAACTGGCAGCCGAATGGAAGTGCAGGAAGCCCGGACCGAAGGCCAGAAAGTTGGCGGGGTCGCGCAGATGCTCGGCAAGAATCACGCGGCCCTCGGGTCTGAGACAGCGTCGGGCTTCGGCGAACCATCGGGTCCGCTCGGTCTCCGGGCGGAATTCGTGGATGGCCAGCAAACCAAACACGAGGTCCACACTCGACGATTCCACCGGCCACTGATCGAAGGGAGCGCTCACCGTGCCGGCGCTGAGCGGACAGATCCGTCGGGCCCGACGAATCGAGGCCTCGGTCATCTGTTCGGGGTCGAAGTGATCCAGCGCGAGCCAATGGTCGGGTTGCAGTCGGGCCCTGAGCATTGCGGAGAGGTCATCGAAGCCCGAATGGCAGAAGAGCACGCGATCGCGGCGGGCACCTTCCAACGCCCGGTTGAGCCAGTGGAAGCGGGAGAGATCCGAACGGTCATAGACCCAATGCGAGACGCCGAGGGAGACGAACAGGAAGTATCCGGCACCGACCGCAGCACC
>JBDNHZ010000195.1:0-5564 GCA_041688515.1 Verrucomicrobiota bacterium | reverse complement strand
CGGGTTCCGCCAGCACTGCGTCTTCTGCCAATCGCTTCCCGGCGTCCACCTGCCCGGCCCGGGCCAATTGCACGCCGCGAAGGGCGCGAAGGTAATGGTCGCCCCCGACAAACTCCTCGAGTCGCCCCAGCGCAGAGGCTGCCAGCACGGGTTCACCCCGGGCGGACCATTTCTCAAAGGCAACCAAGTCGAGGCCGGGATCCGAAGGGTATCGGCGCCCCCAGGCCTGGGAGGCGACGCCGAACTCCAACGGTTCCACCGCCAAGCTCGCTGCCAACTGCATCTGCAACAGGGTCCGATCCTCGCGAAGCGCCACCGGGAGCCCTCGGTAGGCTTCGAGAAACTCGGGGTGCTTTTTCTGCTGTTGGTAAGCCAACAAGCGCTCCACCGCCGCCGCGTGACGCACCAGATCGGCCTCGGCTCCGGACAGCTTCGCCGCCAACGCAGGCCCGCGCTTGCCTTCGCTGAGCAGGTACAACCAGCGGATCGTTGCGCTCATCCATTCGCCCGTCGGCAGGACAAAGACATCCGTGATTCCCGCGCCACCGGTTGCCCGCGGTTCGACCACGTACCGATAATAATTCGCGGAGCCATCCGGCAGGAGCGCCCGAAATACCAGGCCGCCCGCCGCATTGGTCCGGACCGCGCCGAGGAATCGGAAATGAACGAAGCCCCGGAGGGTGTGCTGGTAGGCGGCACTGGCACCTGCCGCGTACTGGGTGATGAACTCGCGTCGGGCCTCGTCGTCGCCCGGCAAGGAAGAGAGCGCCTTTTCGCTGAGGGCCCGCAGGTCGAGCCGGGAAGTGATCGCCGTGACCTCGCCCTTCCGCAGGAGCACCTCCCATTCGGTGCCCAACGACTGCGCGGCTTCGACCGTCAGGGGAGTTGCCGGGAGGAGCGGCGACTGCGCGAGCGCCGTTGCTCCCATGAAAAGACAGGTCAGCCACTGAATTTGAAGCCAACCGAACCAACCACTTCTCTGTGCCCTCATTGAATCAGCCGCAGGATGTACGGATACCGGTAAAAACCGCCAGACCAAGCCTGTGCCGAGGCGATAATGATCAAAATCAGATGCGCCGCCAGCAGAAGCATGCACAGGACGCCCGCCACCCACATCCCGATGCCGCAGGTCAGGACTCCAATCACCAGACCCCCGATTACCAGGCCAAGCTGGTAGATCAGGACGGAGATCTGGAAGTTGAGGGATTCCTTCCCATGCTGATTCACCGACGGATACTTCTCGCGTTGAATCATCCAGACCAAGAGCGGACCAAGGATGAATCCGACGTAGCCCAGCAACCCGGTCAGGGCGATGAGATGCGAGAGCATGTTCCAGAGTTGTGCCTCCGCGGGATCGGGAACGGTGGACGTCGGAGAAGGGACAGGATTGTTTTCCATGGGGCCTCAGAATGTCCACGCCGGGAGAAACCGAGAACTGGAATTCTGCAATCTGGATTCGCGCCGGCTCAAGGCACGCTCAAGCGGTAGTAGCGCTCCCCGCTGCCAATCGCGTCGGCCACCTCTTCCTCGCCGGCCGTGCCACGCGCGGGAACATCGACGAGGACCCGAAACCGTTCACCCGGACTCTCGCTGACCAGCACGCGGACCGCTCGTCCCGGCAATCGCGTCCATCGAAGTCGGATCTGGCCCGCCGCCACCACTTCAGCGGACAAGGTCATTACCGATGCCGCCGCGACTGGGTTGGTGCCGGCGAGGAATTCTCCGAAATTGTTGACCCCATCCGCATCCCGATCGTCTCCACCCCGATCGGATGCCGCCTCGCCCACGATGAGACCGAAGCGGCGCTCCCAGACATCCGGCAAGCCATCGGCATCGGTATCCCCACCCGGGCCGGCGAGGGACGCCAGGTCCGGTGTTCCCGGCGACCCGCCGACGGCCGCGCTCAGGCGCCATTGGGTCTCATCGAGGGACGCTTCACTGCGCGGGACCAGACTCCACCCACCGCCATCGGCTAGCGGTTCGGTCTCATCCAGATAGCGGATCGAATCGACGACTTCCCCCACGGGCCCGAGCAGATCGACGAAATCGGAGGAATTGGCCAGGCGCCCCTCATACTGACCGGCGATGAGCATCCCGGCCGGGGGCGAAAGGAAAGCGTTGGTGTCCGCGACAACGATACACCGTTGGCCGGGCTCCAACCGATCGAGGCGATTGGAACCGGCAAAGCGGAACTGGATGCCCCCGGACAACTGCCAACCGTCCAGGGACACGAGGTCTTTCCCCGGGTTGAGGACCTCCAAGAATTCCGCCGTGCCCTCGCCTGGCGGATGGTAATGAACCTCGGTGAAGCGCAGGACCGGTCGGCGCACCACGACGACCGACATCAACGCACTCCCCCACCGACTGTTCGGCGTCCCGGTCCGGGCCACGAGGGAATAAGCGCGGGCGATGACCCGCACGTTGGAATCAAACTCCAGCGGAACCGCCGCGCTGTACTGGAAGGCCGAAGACGAAACGGCTCCACCAGTCATGCGTGGATCGGTCCCGTTGGTGGTATAGAGGACCACCACATTGGCGTTGGTGGGGGGGATAAGCATCAGACGCACCTTTCCCGAGAGAGGATCCCGGATCGGACTCGCGTCCCGGATCCGTGGAACGAACCGGGAGTCCATAAAATCGAGCCGGTTGGAGAGCCAGTTCTTGGAATAGACGATCTCGCTCGCGTAGGTGCCCCCCCGGTAGGTGGTGCCCCATTTGGCTCGCTCCCGCGGTTGGGCCTGGCGGAGTTGCCCGGTCAGCCTGTCCAGACGCGCATGGGTATTGGAGCGCGAGAGCTGGCCCAGTCGGAGCCCCTGATAGCGATCGATCCACCGCTGGGTAAAATCGGGATCGCTGAACAACCTGGGCCACCAGTAGGCGGTGAAGAAGTTCGCACCCCACGTCCGGGGATTGGCATCGCGTCCATCCGTCGATCCCAAGGCCCGGTCGAAGTCCCAGAGCGGTCCAAAGGTCAACTTCCCTTCCCTCGGCTTGTGAAGAAAGGTGCTGAGCACCAGGCCATCCACGTTGAACGCCACCGTATTGAGGAGGTGGAAGTCGATGCTTTGATCCACGTCCAGATAACGCGCGTAACCCGTCGTTGGATTCCGGTAGCTGGCACCGTTCAATGCCGAGGCAAACTGGGAAAAGAATCGGCCCACATAGGCCCGCTGGGCGGCGCGTTCCGGACGCTCGATCTCGGGCTCCTTGGGTTCGACGTACATCATGGTGACGCCCGAAACGCCGAAGCCCGTGTCCCCCGGATCCGGCCGGTCCACCTTGAACAGATATCCCCCGGTCACCTCCGGCTCCAGTGCGTGCTCCGGTTCGAGCTTGTCCACGTCGACCCGGTCTTTCCCACGCTTCACCTTCTCTTCCAATACATAGATCCCGTTGTACGACGTCGTCTGTACCGCGCCCATCCCGGTCTGCACCAGATACACCTCCACGAACCGGGTGCGCGAGGCGTAGTAACCCAGGTCATTGGCCAGCCCGTGAATGAAGGGATTATGCGTCATGATCGGGTCGAACACGTTGGGCGCGTACAGCACCCAATCCGAGTCTTCAGGCATACCCAGCCAGGCCACGTCCCGGTCGAGCTCAAACTCATCCCGGAACTCCACCTTCAAACTGACCTTGGTCAATCCCTCGGTACTCGACCCCCGCGATGCCAACTGCACCCGCGCCGCCAGGGTGGGAGGATTGGTCATCGATGTCACGCCGTTGACCGGCTCGAACAATTGAACCGTTCCCGGCACTCCCACTGTGCTCGGTCGTCCCCGTCCGTAATCGTGCAACAACAGCACCGGCAGGTCCGATCGGAACTGGGCAGCACCCGTCGACAGCGGGATATAGTTGGCACTTGAAGGCGGCCCGGGAAGCCGGCCGGGCGAGAAGGCCCGGGCCCGGACAACCACCGCCGTCGAAAAGGTCACGGGCGCGGTATAGACCGGCGATGTCGCCACCGGGAGCGTGTTGTTGGTCGTGAACCGGATGACCGCATTGGGATCCGTCTCCACGAGCGACAGTCTCACCGTGATCGTCCCCGAATAGGTTCCGGACGGACGATCCATCGCCACTGCGGGCGCGAACGCCCCACCAGACTGACTATTGGCGGCACCCGGCGTGGGCTTTTCAAAGTAGCCGACGATCTCCGGTGCTCCGTTTGCCCGGCCGAAGGAGACGTCCCGCGACTGCTTGGGATAACGCCGCGCAAACGAAGAGACCCCCTGTCCCGAAGCATCCGTCAGCCCAAGATATTCTCCTCCAGCATCGAGCTTGAAGTTGGTGTGCAATCGGCCGGGGACGTTGGTCCGATTCTTCTCCGACGCGTACACCAGCAGGAACGCGCGCGCCGGCAGGACCACGTCCGGGAACGTCCACTTGAACGGGCGATCCCGATCGTCCGTCAGGCCCCAGCCGACCAATCGAACATCCCGCAGGGACGGGTTGTGCAACTCGATCCAATCGACGTCATCCCCATTCTCGTCGCGGAGGGTCCGGTCGTTGTCCGCCATGAATTCGGAGATCTGAACCGCGTCCGGCGGCACAATGTCTTCCACCCGATACGCCCACGCCTCGGCAACGAATGGATTCGGCGGCGTGGAACGGTCGGTGACCCCGGCGTCCGGGCGCCATTCCACCCGAACCTCGGCCTGACCGACGGCCGGCAACGAGAAGGAGTAGTGATCAGGACCCAATGGAGTCACCGCCGCTGCGGGGACTCCGTTCACCAGCAGGTCGCCCGCATCCACCCCGCGGACCGGTTCGCTGAAGAGGATTTCCACCTCGTTGAGGTCCGACACTTGCGACCCCGGCGGAGGGAGGATCCGCAGCGAAACGGGAGGCTGGATGTCAGGATCGGCGTCCAACCCCAGAACCCATCGCAACGGAGTGGTCGCCCCCTCCGGCAGGATCAACACCGACAGCACATTCGAGCCGGGTCGCAGTGACGCCAGGTCCCATCGATCCAGAACGACCGCCAACGATCGAACCTCGGAGCTTCCCGGCATGGGCCGTGAATCCGGCGACTCCTCGCCGGTGGGAACCCGATCCCTCCAGATCTCCACCCCGTTCAACCACAGCACCACCCCTCCGGCCACTGATCCGCTGAATCGATAGGCCGAATATTGATCGGGATTGAGAATCACCCAGGTGGTCCGCGCCAGAAAGCCACCCGCCTGGTTCGGCACCAACGTTCCACTTCCGTCGAGAGCCCGTCGAAAGGGCGCGGGATCCTGACTCCAACCATCGGTCAATCCTTCGTAATCGAGTTCCCGCCAGATTCCGGCCGTGTCCGGCTCCGCGTCAGCAAGCCGCCAACTCCATAGGGCGGTTCCAGGCAGCAACACCGCGCCCTGCGCGACCCGAGCGCCCAACCCCAGCCCCAACAGCAACAGTGCGAGAATGCGCATGGAAGTCCCCGCACCCTGCCCCGCCTCCCACCAAAAGGAAACGGACTTCCCCTCTTCACCGAGGGAGGGCGCATGTTAACGATGCCCCCGATCAGTTGAGCGGCGACACGAGCCTGGGTAGCTGCCGACGTGAGGAGGCGGATGTCTGCG
>JBDNHZ010000194.1:0-14374 GCA_041688515.1 Verrucomicrobiota bacterium | reverse complement strand
CGGCCTGGGCACCGAGAACCGGAATCTTCCTTCGTACGTCGTCATCGCCCCGAAAACGCCCTATGCCGGCGGACAGGTCTGGGCCAGCGATTTCCTGCCCGGTGCCCACCAGGGAACCCTGGTCGTCCCGGGGACCGAACCGGTGGCCAACATCGGGCGTCGGGCCGCCACCGGCCGACTCCAGGAACTCGAACTGGCCGCGCTCGCCCGGATGAATCGGCGTCATCTGGGTCCGCGCGCCCAAGACCCGTTGCTCGACGCCCGGATGAAGTCCTTCGAGACGGCCTTTGGCATGCAGATGGAGTTGCCCGACGTCTTCGACCTGTCCCGCGAATCCGACGCCACCCTGCAACTCTACGGGCTCGAACGTGGCAGCACCCAGGGGTTCGCCTGGCAATGTCTCGTCGCCCGTCGCCTGGCCGAACGGGGCGTCCGCTTTGTCGAACTCATCGACGTCGGCTCGTCTGACAACTGGGATGCCCACGGCGACATGCTCACCCATACCCCGCTGGCGAAGAACGTGGACCGACCCATCGCCGGACTCCTCCGCGATCTCAAGATGCGGGGCATGCTCGACGATACCCTCGTCGTCTGGACCACCGAATTCGGGCGCACCCCATTCAATGCCAGCGCCGATGCCCGCGGTCGCGAGCATCATCACTGGGTCTTCTCCTCGTGGCTGGCCGGGGCCGGTGTCCGCGCCGGAACGGTCTATGGCGAATCCGACGACTACGGAATCCACGTCGGGCGAAATCCCGTTCACGTGCACGACTTCCACGCCACGCTCCTTCACCTGATGGGCCTCGATCACGAGCGCCTGACCTATCGTCACACCGGACGCGACTACCGCCTCACGGATGTCGCGGGAGAAGTCGTCCGAGGCGTGCTGGCGTAGGGATCGAACTCATTGGGTGGGCACCCGGGCCGGATCCCGATAGAAGCGCTCGAAGCTCCATCTTCCCGAGGCCAGCTTGGGTCCCATCACCGAGTTGGACCGCATGCTCTCCACATGCCCATCGCAGAAGGAGATCGTCTCCCGATTGATGTGGCGGTACTGCCGGCAGGATGAACAGGTCTTTTCCGTTGCACTCGCCGTCCCCCCCGCGTTCACTACGCGCCATCTTCCGCTGTCACGATCAGGATGCCTTGGGTCGCCATCCGTGCCGTGAAGCGGTTTTTGCGCAGTCATGTGGCAATCAATGTCCATCGTTTCATCGGCGTTCACCCGGTTCACGGCACGTTCCGCGACCGGTAGCGATTCCCATTCCGGTTGCAGCCGACCGGCAATGCTGACGGCACGTGTGACCGCGTAAGTCCGATGGCATCCCAACCCTACCCACCGACAAAACCAATTCGTATCCCAACATGAGCAACGGAACCATCGAGGGCATCGCCCCGAACGCAAAACGCCTGCTATGGGCAGGATTTATGGCCATTCTGGCCGCCGGTATCGGCTTCGGAATTCGAGGTGCGATTTTCGGCGACTGGGTGAGGGCCTTCAACTTCACCGGGCTGGAGATCGGCCTCATCAATGGTGCCGGCTTCACAGGCTTCTGCTTCGGCATCATCATCGGCGGCGTCATCGTCGACAAGGTGGGCTACGGCAAGTTGGTCGCTGCAGCATTCATTTTCCATGTCGTCTCGGCCCTGGTCACGTTCGGCGCGAAGGACGGGATGGATACCAAGACCGCCTTTGTCTGGTTGTGGTCGGGCACCTTTCTGTTCGCGGTGGCGAACGGCACCTTGGAAGCCGTGGCAAATCCCCTGGTGGCCACGCTGTTCCCCAAGAACCGCACGCACTACCTGAATGTCCTGCACGCCTCCTGGCCGGCAGGCATGGTCATCGGCGGCCTGATCCATGACCAGATGGCCACCCAATCCTGGAAGCTCCAACTCGGTTGCTTCCTGATCCCCGCCGTCGTTTACGGCGTGATGTTCTTCGGCCAGACGTTCCCGAAGTCCGAAGCCTCGGCGAAGGGGCTGAGCCTCGGCGAGATGCTCCGCGATGTCGGCATTCTGGGTTCCTCGGTCGTCGGGCTTTTCATCTTCCTGTTCGTCAAAGACGGCCTCGGCCCGCTGCTGAACGGCTTTACGGGCAACGAATTCTTCGGCGGTCAGAACTGGACGTATATCTCCATGGGCATCGGTGGGCTGGCGTTCCTCGGATTTGCCGGCACCTCCCGCTGGTCGCTGGGTGCGCCGCTCCTGTTCGTCCTGTTCATCGTCCACACCCTGGTCGGCGCCGTCGAACTGGGCACCGACGGCTGGATCCAGAACATCGAAGGCGCAATCCTGACACCGAAGGAAGCCACCTGGCTGTTCATCTTCACCTCTGCAGTGATGTTCGTCCTCCGCTTCTGCGGACATTTCATCCAACACAAGCTGGGGCTCAATCCCGTGGGCATTCTCGTCGTCTGCTCCATCTTGGCCTGCGTCGGTCTCAACCTGGTGTCGGGCGTGACCACCTTCAACGGCGCGCTGCTCGCCCTGACTGTCTACGCCATCGGCAAGACGTTCTTTTGGCCCACAATGCTCGCCGTCGCCTCCGACCGCTTCCCTCGCTGCGGTGCGGTCGCCATCTCGATCATGGGCGGCCTCGGCATGATGTCTGCCGGTCTCGTGGGATCGCCCGGCCTCGGCTATGCCAAGGACCGGTTCTCGGGTGAAGCGCTTGAAAAGGCCAATCCAGCTGCCTACGCCGAGTACAAGGCGGTAAAGCCCTCCAAATGGCTGTTCTTCGACAAGTCCTTCAGCATCGACGGCCAGAAGCTGGAAGCGGCGAAGAACGTCGACGTCAAGGATCGCACCCCGGTCCAAAAGGACGTGGTTGAGGCAGACGTTCAAGGCAATCGCACCACCCTCAAGGCGGACTCGTTCATCCCCGCCACCATGGCGGTGATCTATCTGCTGATCTTGCTCTACTTCAGGGCGATCGGCGGCTACAAGCCGATCTCCCTCCAGGAAGACAACGCCCGCGCCTGACCTCCGGGTCTCAGGACAACAGAACGGCGGCCCCGATCGTGGGGGCCGCCTTTTTTGTGCCCGCATCGACTGTTCCTTCGGGCAACGAAAAGGGGCGACCCCGCCGGCCGGGGTCGCCCCTGTATTGGAAAACGGATGGAACCGAAGGGGTCGCCTTACTTGGCGGCACCGATCCCGAGCAGTTCCACGTCGAAGATGAGGGCGGAATTCGGCCCGATCTTGGGACCGGATCCACGCTCGCCGTACGCCAGCTTGGAGGGGATGTAGACCTGCCACTTGTCGCCGACCTTCATCAACTGAAGGGCTTCGACCCAACCCGGGATCACGCCGGTCACCGGGAAGGAGATCGGTTCGCCGCGCTCGACGGAGCTGTCGAACACCGTGCCGTCGATCAGCGTGCCGTGGTAGTGGACGTTGACCTCATCGGAGGGCTTGGGCGTCGCGCCGGTCCCGGCCTTGAGCACCTTGTATTGCAGTCCGGAGGCCGTGGTCTTGACGCCGTCCTTCTTGGCATTGGCCGCCAGGAAGTCTTCCCCTTCCTTGAGGTTCTTGCCCCCGGCCGCCTTGGCCTTGGTCTCCATCTGGGCCATGACCTGCTTCCGCAGTTCGGCCAGCGTTTCCTGGACCTCCGCCGGCGTCAGCGCCGACTTCCCGGCGAAGGCGTCCGAGATGCCCGCCGCCAGCGACTTGGCATCGAGATCGAGATCCTGTCGCTTGAGGTTGGTGCCGATATCCGTCCCCAGCGCGTAGCTGGATCGGATCTTGGGATCCTTGAGATCGGGCTTGTCCTGGGCACACATTGTTCCCGCGAGCATCGCCGCGGCCGCCACCGAAGTAACTCGTTGCAGACTCATGTAATGGTATGGGGCGATCCGGAAAAATCGAAGCGCCGGGCGTACTTCGGCGATTCAGACTGGAACTTTCAAGCCTTCGGTTTGAGGGGTGCGCATGGAAAACTCCCTTTCCCCACGCCTCCCGTTCTGTTTCAACTCTCCGCGCAACATGAAACTGAAGCTCGCGCCCATCGAGGGCGCTGTGGCGGCCCCCAAGGGATTCCGGACCGGCGGTGTGTTCTGCGACATCAAACGTCTGGGAACCGGCAAGGGATCCGACAAAGGCCCGAAGCGGGATCTCGCGCTGATCGTCTCCGAGGTGCCGTGCGCCGTCGCGGGTCTTTTCACGACCAACCAGATCTGCGCGGCGCCGGTGAAGGTCTGCGTTCCCCGCGCCGCCAAGGGCGTGGCCCAGGCGATTGTGATCAATTCGGGGAACGCCAATGCCTGCACGGGCCGGCAGGGGATGAAGGATGCCCTTGCCATGGTCGATCTCGCTGAGACCACCCTCGGCCTTCCCCGCGGCTATGTGCTGGTGGGATCCACCGGCCGGATCGGGGTCAACCTGCCGATGCCCCAGGTCCGGGCAGGCATCCTCGACTGCGCCACCCAACTCGGGTGCACCGTGGAGCACTCCCACCGGACCACCGAGGCGATCATGACCAGCGACACCAAGCCCAAGCAGGTCGCGGTTGAGTTCAAGCTGGGCGGCAAGACCGTTCGCATCGGCGGCACTTGCAAGGGTGCTGGAATGATCCAGCCCGGCATGAGCCCCACCGGCGCGCGCCCTGCCGCCCTCCCTGCCGGTCTGCATGCGACCATGCTCGGGTTCATCACCACCGACGCCGCCGTCGAAGCACGCACCCTCCAAAAAGCCCTCACCGAAGCCGTCGCCCGCTCGTTCAACCGCATCACCGTCGATGGCGACATGAGCACCAACGACACCGTGCTCGTCCTCGCCAATGGACTGGCCGGCAACGACCGGATCAAATCGACCAAGCACAAGGACTTCGCCGCCTTCCAGTTCGCCTTGGAGCACGTCTGCCTTTCGCTGGCGAAGATGATCGTGCGCGACGGCGAAGGTGTGCACCGGGTCGTCACGGTCCGCGTCACCGGAGCCCGATCGGTTGCCGAGGCCGATGCCGCCTCCCGTGCGGTCGGCAACAGTTCGCTGGTCAAGACCAGTTGGCACGGCGGCGATCCCAACTGGGGGCGGATCATCGACGCGCTCGGTTACAGCTCCGCCACCGTGGTCGAGGACAAGGTGGACATCGGCTACAGCGCCCCGGGCTCGAAAAAGATCCTGTGGAGCCTCCGCCGCGGACAACCCACCAAGGCCACCTTCGCCGAACTGTGCCAGGCCGCGGCACCGACGGAGTTCGACCTCCACCTCCGCCTCAATCTCGGAAAGGGCGAAGCCGTCCTTTACGCCGCGGACCTGACCGAAGCCTACGTCGACTACAACAAGGGCGACGTCACCGATCCGAACACGCTCGGCGGGTGAATCCCGGAACGGTTCAATCCCGGAGCTCTCTTCCCATGCAAGACGTCATCTCCAAAGCCACGACGCTCCTCGAAGCGCTCCCCTACATCCAACGGTTCGACGGGGCTACCTTCGTCGTAAAATACGGGGGGAGCTTCATGGATTCACCCGATGAATCCGTCCGCTCCGGTGTCGCCCGCGACGTGGTGTTCCTGGAGGCGGTTTCCATCCATCCCGTGGTCGTCCACGGAGGCGGAAAGGCCATCACCCGTGCCCTGGAAAAGTCCGGGGTGAAAACCGAATTCATCCAGGGCCAACGGGTCACCGATGCCACCTCGGTCGCGGTCGTGGACCAGGTCCTCTCCCGCGAGATCAATCCGGAGATCGTCCGCATGATCCAGAAGCTCGGGGGCCAGGCGGTCGGTTTCGCCGGCACCGACATCTTCACCTGCCGCAGGCTCTGGCTGAAGGACGCCAACGGCCAACCGGTGGACATCGGTTTCGTCGGGGAAGTCACCGCCGTGAACACCGCTCCGCTCCTGGAGTGCATCGAGCGCGGATTTGTCCCGGTCATCAGTCCCACCGCCCGGGGAGAGGACGGGCGGGTTTACAACTGCAATGCCGACGTCGCTGCGGCCATGGTCGCCATCGCCCTCAAGGCCCGACGACTGACCTTCATGTCGGATGTCCCCGGCCTGCTCCGCGATCCGAAGGATCCAGCGACCCTGATCTCGCACCTGGCCGTCAGCGAGGTCGACGGGTTGAAAAAGGCCGGCATCGTGGACAAGGGAATGATCCCGAAGGTGGACAGCGCGGTGTCAGCCCTGCGGGCAGGAGTCGAAAAGGTCCAATTCATCGACGGACGACTCCCGCACAGTCTCTTGCTCGAACTGTTCACCGACGCAGGGGTCGGCACTGAGGTCGTGGCGTGAGCGCCAAGCCCCAGGTCACCATCTACACCGACGGCGGCTGTCAGGGAAACCCGGGACCGGGGGCCTGGGCGTGCGTGGTCATGTACAAGGACAAGGCCTGGGAACTCTCCGGTGGCGTGGCCGCCACCACGAACAACCGGATGGAACTCCAGGCCGCCATCCACGGATTCAAGGCGCTCAACCGGGCCTGTGCGGTCCAGATCTTCACCGATTCCGATTACCTGCGACAGGGCATCACCACCTGGATCAAGAGTTGGCGGAAACGCGGCTGGCGGACCAAGGAGGGCGACCCGGTCAAGAACCAGGACCTTTGGAGCGAACTGGATGTCCTGGTCGGACGTCATGATGTGGACTGGCAATGGCTGAAGGGGCACGCGGGCCACAAATGGAACGAGCGCTGCGATCAACTCGCCACTGCCGCCATCGGGAGGATCCGTTCCGAACACACGTCCAGCCAACTCGCCAACGCCCTGGCGGCGTTCAAACGGGTGGAGCACTGAAGGGCACGGAGCGCACCCGCCTTACCGGTGAATTGACAGGTAAGGCACTGCCTCGGATCCTTCCCCCGTGGCATCCATCACGCTGACTTCCAAACGACAGGTCACCTTTCCCCGTGAGACGTGCGAGGCGATGGGCCTCAAGCCGGGCGACGTCATCAACCTCGAAGCCCGTGAGGAGGAAGGAGCCAGAATCTGGGTGTTGCGCCCCCAGACCGTCCCGGACCGCAAATGGCTGGGATGCCTCGGATCCCGAGCCCGGAAAGTCACCGAGCACTCGATGGAATCGGTCCGTCAGAGCATCGCCGTCGGGCGCAAGGGCCAGCCATGAAGATCGGATTGGACACGTCGGTGGTCTTGCGACTCTTGCTCGGGGAACCACCCGACCAGACGGCGCGAGCCGTCGCTTTCCTGGATCACGTCCGACTTCGGGGCGACGAAGCGGTGATTTCGGATCTGGTGGCAGCTGAAACCTACTTCGCACTTCAGCATCACTACGGCGTCTCCAAACGCGATGCCTTGATGGGCCTGCGCCGACTGTTGACCGGCGGTGAAATCGCGCCGGTGGGGAGTCTCGCTGAAGTGTTGGCGGTGGACGGTCTGGCGACGGCAAAACCTGGGTTTGTAGACCGATTGATCCATGCCGCCTACCTCAGCAGCAGCGCTGAGATGGTCAGTTTCGAAAAGGCCACCGGCAGACTGCCGTCGGCACGGGTCCTTTGATCTCCGCAGGCAGGCCGACCTTGAGAGCTTTCCCGGGTTCGAGTCTCGGTGCATCCTTCCTCCATGCCGAAATCGGTCCGTCTTTTCATCAAGCCCGGATGCCCGTGGTGCCACGAAGCCATCGACTGGCTGGATGCACGGGGAGTCCGCTACGAGAAACTGGATGTCATCCGCGATGCCAACGCCCGGCAGGAGATGTTCGATCTGACCGGTCAATCCCGGGCCCCGTCCACCGATGTAGACGATCATATCCTGGCTGATTTCGGGGCCGACGAACTGGAGACGTGGTGGAAAAAGATGGAGTTCGACCGATGAACGGAAACCTCCACGCCGAGAATTGGTGTGAAGATCCGTCCGCCGAAGGCCATCAATGAAGGGACGAATACGGACGCCACCATGAGTCATCACGCACCGAACCACGATCACCTCGCCCTCACCCGGCGGGGATTCCTTGAGCAATGCGGCATGGGCATGGGCTCGCTCGGTCTGGCGTCGTTGATGGGTTCCCTTGGCCAGTTCTCGACCCAGGCCCGGGCCGATGTCTCCGCCGCCTCCAGCCTGACCAATCCGCTGACGCCGCGGCAGTCCCAATTCCCCGGTCGCGCCAAGCGCGTCATTCACATCTTCGCCAATGGCGGACCGTCGCACGTGGACTCCTTCGATCCGAAACCGTCCCTGGATCAGTGGCACGGGAAGGAAATACCCATCCGCCACCAGACCGAGCGCCGGACGGGAGCCGCCTACAAGTCTCCTTTCCAATTCCGAAAGTACGGGCAATCCGGCATCCCGGTCTCCGACCTTTTTCCGCACGTCGCCCAGCACGTGGACGACCTGTGCATCATCCGTTCGATGAAGGCGGATGTGCCCAATCACGAACCGTCGCTTCTGCTGATGAACTGCGGGGAGGCGCGCCAGGTGCGGCCGAGCTTTGGATCCTGGGTGACGTACGGGCTCGGTTCCGAGAACCAGAATATGCCGGGCTTTGTGGTGATGTGTCCCGGCGGCTATCCGATCCAGGAATCCCAGAACTGGCAGTCGGCCTTCCTGCCCGGGGTGTATCAGGGGACGTACATCAACACTGAGCACACGAAGATCGAGCGGTTGATCGAGAACATCACCAACCAATACCACTCACTGCCCGAGCAGCGCGCGCAACTCGATCTCCTCGCCCAGCTCAACGAACGGCATCAGCGCGCCCGCGCCGCCGATTCGCAGCTCGAATCCCGCATCCAGTCCTTCGAGCTCGCCTACCGGATGCAGCTCGACGCCGCCGACGCCTTCGACATTGGCCGTGAACCCGAGCACATCCGGAAGCTTTACGGTGAAGGCACCCAGGCGCGACAACTCCTCATCGCCCGCCGTCTGGTCGAACGTGGCGTCCGGTTCGTCCAGGTCTGGCATGGCTCGGGCCAACCGTGGGACAACCACGACGATATCGAGGTCAACCACCGGAAGCTGGCCAAGGAATCCGACCAGGCCATCGGCGCGTTGCTCGCCGATCTGAAGCAACGCGGCATGCTGGAGGACACCTTGGTGATCTGGGGGGGTGAGTTCGGCCGGACTCCCACCGTCGAGTTACCCACGCCCGGGGCGAACGCCGGTAAACAGAACGGGCGCGACCACAACAACCACGGCTTCACCATGTGGCTCGCTGGCGGCGGCGTCCGCGGCGGGACGGTCTATGGTTCCACCGACGAATTTGGATTCGCCGCCACCGAGAACGTCGTCCACGTCCACGATCTCCACGCCACCCTCATGTGGTTGCTCGGGTTCGACCACGAGAAGTTCACCTTCCGCCACGCCGGCCGCGACTTCCGTCTTACCGACATCCACGGGAAGATCGTCCGGGACATTCTGGCGTAAGGCTCACTTCCAAAACTGTTCCAGCGTCCGCGACACCACACCGGCCTGCACGGCGATCGCCAACCCCAGCGGCGTGTGCGTTGTCCGCTCTTCAAAAGGAGAAACGGATCGATCGGTCTGCCGGTGCATCCCCACCACCATGCCGGCGAGATGCGGTGACCCTTGGACCAAGGTGTAAAGCGGCGCGCCGCTGTCGCCGCCGAAGCTCTGGATATCGACGATCATCGTCGGCACCGAGGAAACGGGTGAGAGCGGGTGCGAGGCAATCATGCCCCGCCGGAGGACCGGCCAGCCGGCCGCATTGGCCTCGAGTTGCGCAGGATAACCCGGGAGCCAGACGTCCTGTCCCACCTGCACTCCACTGTCGCCGGAGGCCGTCGTCGGGAGGATTCGATCGAACGGGAGCGCAAGCACATCCAGGTCCTTCGGCAATTCGACGGGAATGGCCGCCACGTCTTCCTTCGCGTCCCGTTTCCAAAGGGCCTTGCCCTCCCGACGCACCGTGATGGGCAACTCTCTCCGTTCCCCTGCCATGCCGTCCGTCTTCCGACGCAGGATCAACTGGCACTCCGGACCGCCTGATTCCTCGAACACGTGCGCCGCGGTCACCAAGTAAACCGCCTTCTCACGCCGAACGAAGAAGCCGGTCCCGGACCGCCCATCGTGCGTGATCCGACAGGTGGTTCGGAGCATTTCCACCATCGGCTCCGCCGCGCGCATGCGGAGCCCGATGAAGCCCAGCAAAAGAGCGGCCACGCCGCTTGCAACCGTCGTTCGCGTCGTCCGAATCATCGGGCAAAGCATCCCTGACCCGGGCCCGCGGATCGATTCGATTCCCCGGGGATTCCGCCTAGGGCTTTTGAGCCCCCGGCTTCGCTCGTTCATCCAGTACCTTGACCTCGGTCGGTACCCGGATCCGGGTCCAGTCGGGTCCCTGTTCGTGGACATACACGACGAGTCTCAGCGGCGGATGCACGCTTCCGAAGTCGGGATGTTTCCGCATGAAATCCGGAGCCATCGGTCCGAACAGGCGATCCCAGTTTGCCCGCACCCAAACGGACATGTCCCAGTTGAACGTTTCCACCTTGGCCGTTCCGCTGTGAAACACATTGGTAGACGGCCCCGGCTTCAACACGATCTCCCGGGCGGGCGACTGGATCTTCGCAAACGCATCCACTGCCTTCTGGAGTGCGGCGGTGTCGCCGCGACTCTGAAAGGTCCATTGGCCTCCACCGAACGGCGGTCCCTCGAACCACTGCACCCGCGAGCTCAGCGCGACGTAGTCCTTCGTTCCCGCAGGCCAACCGGGATCGTGGGTGGGCTCATTCGTTCCCACCAGGATCAGAGCCTGCGCCTGCCACCCGGCGAGCAGCGCCCAGCACAGCGCCAGATTGAGCACCCAGTTCCAGGCCCCCCAACGGGAGGCTCCCTTCCATGGTTTCGATGTCTTCATCCCTCTTCACGACACCGCCAACCCATTTTTCTTAGTCCCCACCCTCAGTTCGTTCCCCGGAAGAAATGCTGGGGAAAACCCTTCAATCCCTTCAACTGAAGATCCGTGTGGATCAACGTCGCTTCGTGACAGGCGGCGGTCGCCATGATCAACCGGTCCACCGGATCGCCGTGATCCCATTCCCAGGAGCCGGCCCGAAGGGCAATCTGCCCGGTCACCGGGAGAAGTCGAAAGTCGGCCGTAGCATCCTCCACCCAGTCGGCAGGCGGCGGGCAGGGAAGCCGGCCGTGCCGCCATTTGTAGGCAATCTCCAGAATGGAAACGGGGGACAGACAGAAGTCGGTCACCTCCGCGTCCAGCATCGCTTCCAACGAGCGCGCCAACGGGAGCCCGTGGTAACGCCGGCGAATCGAGATCCACCGCGGTAAACGCCCTTGGATCGAGGGATTTTGCGGCCCTTCGCGGCCGAGGGCGCGCTCCCGCACGGCGGGACCGCTCGGGCTCGTGGTGCACAGCAGCGGGCGAGGACGCCCGCGCTCCCAGGGGGGCAGTGTCAAGATGCGCCCCCGGGGTGGACGCGAAAATTTTCAACTCCGCGGTGTTCCCCCTTGAAAGTCTCCCCCCCTCACGACGTCAATCTCCGCACATGCTTCTCCCCCGAATCGCGTCCGTTCAACGCGCCATTGCCGTCGCAGCGACGTTGGCCGTCCTGCCGTCCGCGCTGGCTCAACTCCCCGGCACGATTTCCGGCCTGGCTACCCCGGTGAACCAACTCAAAGTTGCCAAGGGCTTCCAGGTGGAACTGCTCCACACCGTTCCCAAGAAGGAACAGGGATCGTGGGTCGCGATGACGGTCGATCCCAAGGGACGCCTCATTGTGTCCGACCAGTACGGCAAGATGTACCGGGTCATTCCCCCGCCGCCGGGCACGACCGCCGGCCTCCAGATCGAGCCGTTGAACATCGAGATCGGACAGGCCCAGGGTCTTCTGTGCGCCTTCGACAGCCTGTACGTGATGGTGGCCAACGAAAGCTACCAGGGACGCGGCCTCTACCGCGTCCGCGACACCAACGGCGATGACCAATACGACGAGGTCAAACTGCTCCGAAAACTCGACGGGGGCGGCGAGCACGGACCCCACGCCATCCTCCCCTCTCCCGACGGCGCGACCCTGACGATCGTGTCCGGCAATCAGACCAAGATCACCGCCATCGATTCGAGTCGGGTGCCACTGCACTGGTCCGAAGACCATCTCCTGCCCCGCCTCTGGGATGGCAATGGCTTCATGAAGGGCGTTCTCGCCCCCGGCGGCTGGATCGCCAGGACGGATCCCGAGGGCAAGACCTGGGACTTGGTGGCGACCGGGTTCCGAAACGAGTACGACGCCGCCTACAACCGCGCCGGCGAACTGTTCACCTTCGATGCCGACATGGAGTGGGACATGAACACCCCCTGGTACCGGCCCACCCGCGTCAACCACGTGGTCAGCGGGGCGGAGTTCGGCTGGCGTTCCGGTGCGGGAAAGTGGCCCGCCTACTACCCCGACAGCCTTGGGGCGGTGGTGGATATCGGACCGGGTTCGCCTACTGGCGTCACCTTCGGGTACGGAGCGAAGTTCCCGGCCAAATACCAGGAGGCCTTCTTCATCTCCGACTGGTCTTACGGCAAGCTCTACGCCGTTCATCTGAAGCCCGACGGCTCCGGCTACACCGGCACCAGCGAGGACTTCATTTCCGGTTCCCCGCTCCCGCTGACCGATCTGCTGGTCAATCCGAAGGATGGTGCACTGTATTTCGCCATCGGCGGACGCCGTACCCAGTCGGCCCTGTACCGGGTGACCTACGCCGGCACCGAGTCCACCGCCATATCAAAGGGTTCGACCGGCGGTGGATCGGAACGTGCCCAGCGCCGGACGCTCGAGGCCTTCCATGGCCACCCAGATTCGACCGCCGTGCGCAAGGCCTGGCCGTTCCTGTCGTCGAAGGATCGCAACCTGCGCTTCGCCGCCCGCATCGCCATCGAATGGCAGCCGGTCGGGGAATGGCGCGAGCGCGCGCTGGCCGAGAAGGACCCGGTGGCCTCCACCCACGCGCTGCTGGCCCTTGCCCGGGCCTCCAGCCGCGACGCGTTTCATCGCAAGCCCACCGATGCCGCTGTCGATGCCACCCTGCTGCCGAAGATCGTCTCTGCCCTCGACCGCATCCGGTGGTCGAAGCTCACGGCATCCCAGCAACTCGACCTGCTCCGGGCCTACAGCGTTGCCTTCACGCGTCTCGGCAAGCCCGACGAGGCGACCCGGGTTCGACTGTCGGCGAAGTTCGAGCCCCTGTTCCCATCAACCCGACGCGACCTGAACGTCGAATTGTCGCAGATGCTGGTCTACCTGGAGTCGCCCAACGCGGCGGTGAAGATCGCGCCGGTGATGTTCAAGGCACCGACGCAGGAGGAACAGATGGATTACGCGCGTGCGCTCCGGAACCTGAAGACCGGGTGGACGCCGGAACTGCGGACGACTTACTTCGAGTGGTTCCTCAAGGCCGCGTCGTTCCGCGGGGGTGCGTCGCTGGCAGGCTTTCTGCGCGACATCAAGAACGATGCAATCGCCACGCTGAGCGACGAAGAGAAGGCCCGCCTCGCTCCGGTTCTCAATGCCAAGCCCGTCATCAAGAAGCCCCTGGAAACTCTCCTCGCTGGACGGTCGACCGTGAAGGAATGGACCGTCGACGGGCTTTCACCCATTCTGGCCAAAGGCCTCTCGAACCGCAACTACGACCGTGGCCGTGACCTGTTTGGGGCCGTCGGTTGCTTCACCTGCCACCGGTTCAACACAGAAGGGGGTGCCGTCGGCCCCGACCTCACCGGCATCGCCGGTCGTTTCTCTCCGCGCGATCTCCTGGAGTCGATCGTCGAGCCCTCCAAGGAAGTCAGCGACCAATACGCCCCCATCATCGTGACCCGCAAGGATGGCGAAACGGTGGTCGGACGCGTGGCCAACATGAATGACGACACCCTGCAGATCGCTACCGACATGACCGATCCCGGTGGCTTCACCAACATCAAGCGCACCGATATCCAATCCATCGAGGCCTCCAAGATGTCGCCGATGCCGGAGGGACTGCTGAACACCCTCAAGGAGGACGAGATCCTGGATCTCACCGCTTTCCTCCTCTCGCGCGGCGACCGGAGCAACAAGATGTTCCGGTAAGGGAGGCAAGGCTCCAGTTCGCAGATCGATCCGGGGATCGCCCGAAGGCCGATCCCCGTTTTTATCTTCGGCCCACCCGCTCAGTCCGAAACCCGCCCTTTCCGCCGGATCGCCGTGACTCAGTCGGCGGAGACCGCCTTCGCAAAGGACTCGAACGAAGTCGCCGCGAAGGCGGCACGGACCATCCGTCGGAGTTGAACTTCATCCCGGACCTCGTCGATCCGTGCGAGGAGAACTTCGGGGGGCGGTCCAAAGCGCTGGATCAGATCCTCGATCAGCATCTCCCGGAGGGCTGTGATGCGTCCTCCCTGCCAACCCTCCCGTAGACCTTCCTGTCGACCCTCCTGTCGACCCTCTTCTCGGCCTTCTTCCCGGCCTTCTTCCCGGACCAATCGATCGTAGG
>JBDNHZ010000193.1:0-25793 GCA_041688515.1 Verrucomicrobiota bacterium | reverse complement strand
GTGGTGTCCGCCCTGTGCGCCGAGGCAGGGAAACGCGGGAAGCTCACCCTGCTCGCTCCCCTGGTCCGAAACCGGAAGGGCTTCCACCAGGAGGCCTTCATCTGGGCGGCCCAGCACGGCTATTCCCAACTACGCGTCGACGGCGAACTGCTTCCGTCGGTGCCCACCGTGAAACTCGACCGGTTCAAGGAACACGACATCGAGGTGGTCATCGGGGAGATTGCCCGCACGGCGACCCCGGATTCCGATCTCCGGCAACGAGTCGAGAGTGCGCTCACGCTGGGAAAGGGCGTGGCCATGGCCATGGATTCCAAGTTCAGGATCACGCTGCATTCCACCGAGCGGGCCTGCCCGAAGTGCCGGCGCAGCTTCGCCCTCCTGGATCCGAAGAATTTCAGCTACAACTCCAGTCAGGGTTGGTGCCCGAAATGCCGTGGGTTCGGCGAACTCTTCCACCTGCCTGACGTCGATCGCGGCGCCAATGCCGATGCCGTGGAGGAGAATTGGTGGCGCTGGGCCGAGGGCAATCGCGAGACCTGCCCGGAATGCCTCGGCGGACGACTCCGGGCCGACGCGCGCGCCGTTCGACTCCCACTGGTAACCAAGCCCAGAAAGGGGGTGGCCGAAAGCGACCTCGACGAGCAACCGACGGTGGACGCCTTCGCCTGTTCCACCGTGACCGAGGCCTGTCTCTGGGCCGAGCGGGTGCAGGTCACTGGCCGCAATGCCGTCGTCGCCCGTGACATCCTTCCCGAGATCCGGGAACGACTCCGGTTCCTGTGCGAAGTCGGCCTTGGCTACCTGCAATTGGGACGCTCGATCACCACGCTTTCCGGAGGTGAAGCCCAGCGCATCCGCCTGGCCGCGCAACTCGGGTCCAATCTCTCCGGCGTCCTCTACGTCCTCGACGAACCAACCATTGGGCTCCATAGCCGGGACAACGATCAACTCCTCGACGCCCTCATCCGGCTCCGGGATCGCGGCAATTCCCTGGTGGTGGTCGAACATGACGAGGAAACCATGCGCCGGGCAGACCACATCATCGACCTCGGCCCGGGAGCGGGCGTCCGCGGCGGCGAGGTGGTGGCGTCGGGGACCCTGGAGGAACTCAGCCACCACGAGACGTCCATCACCGGGGCCTGCCTGCGGGATCGTCCGAAACACCCCGCCCGCGGCACGCGGCGTTCGGTGGATCCCAAGGCCCGATCCGGGTGGCTGACCCTGCATCACGCGCGACTCCACAACCTCGCCGATGTCACGGCCCGCATTCCCCTCGGACGCTTCACCGTCGTCACCGGCGTGTCCGGCTCCGGCAAGAGCACCCTCATCAAGGACTGTCTCTTCCCCGCCGTCACCGAAGCTCTTGCCCAAGGCAAGGCATCCAGGGGTGGCACCCGTCTCACCGGACACGAAGCGCTGACGGCGGTTCATCAGGTGGATCAGTCGCCCATCGGCCGCACCCCCCGCTCCACTCCCGCCACCTACGTGGGATTCTTCGATCACATCCGGGAATTGTTCGCCTCGGCACCCGAGGCGCGGTTGCGCGGGTATGGTCCGGGGCGTTTCAGTTTCAATTCGAACCAAGGCCGCTGCCCCCAGTGCGAGGGAACGGGAAGCATCGCCATCGAAATGAACTTCCTTCCCACCGCCCGGGTCCGCTGCGACACCTGCGGCGGGCGGCGGTTCAATCCGGAAACCCTGGACGTCCAATGGAACGGCAAGTCGATCGCCGACGTCCTGGATCTTTCCGTGGCGGAAGCCATCGAGTACTTCGCAGCGCATTCGCGCATGCGCCGACCGCTGGAAGCCTTGCGCGACACCGGCCTGGATTACCTCCGTCTGGGTCAGACCAGCCCCACCCTCAGTGGCGGTGAAGCCCAAAGGATCAAGCTGGTGTCCCATCTGCTCACCGGCCTGAAGCCTTCGCCAACCGAGGGCCTTCCCAGCCCCGGCCGGCGGGGGGCGGCACGTCATGACCTGTTCATCCTGGAAGAGCCGACGATCGGACTCCACCTGCAGGATGTGCGCCGGTTGGTGGAAGTGCTGCAACGTCTGGTCGATGCCGGCCACACCGTGATCGTCATCGAACACAACCTTGACCTGATCGCCGAGGCGGATTGGGTGCTGGACCTCGGACCGGAGGGAGGGGCTGGGGGCGGACGGATCCTCGCCGAGGGAACCCCCGAACAGGTGGCGCAGGTGCGGGAGTCGCACACAGGACGTTATCTCAAAGGATTCCTGCGGCCGGCCTGAGGCGCGACCGTCCCGGGCCAATTCGGAGGGACGCGTTCTAAGAGTCCGCGTGACCGGCCTCCGGAGTTACGGACTCGCGGAGTTCGCCCCCCAGATCTCAGTTTGAAGCGGGCGTGGACACCCGTGGTCCCGGGAGGGGCAGGTTCAAGCGGTGCCTCGGTTCCGTCGGAGTTCGTGCGCCAGCAGCGCCACCGCAACCACAGCCGCCGTCTCTGACCGCAGCACGGTCGGACCCAGCGTCACCGGGGAAAATCCGCGACCCAAAAGCCGTTCCAGTTCGGCCGGATCAAAATCTCCCTCGGGCCCAACCACGACTGCCACCCGCCGGAGGATCGCATGTCCAGCCAGGATTTCGCTGACTTCCCGCGAGTCTGGCACCAGCGCCGCGACCAACCCGAGATCAAACGAAGGCGGCTGCTTCAGCCATTCTTCGAGGCCGAGCGGTTCCTCCACTCGTGGAATCCAGGGGCTGCCGCACTGTTTGGCCGCCTCGTTGACGGTTCGCTGCCAATCCAACTGGCGCTGGTGACGTTCGGCCGGATCCACCTTCACCACACAGCGCCGGCATAGGATGGGCATGATCCCCGCCACATCGACCTCCGTCGCCTTCTGGAGGGTGAGTTCCCACGCCTTACCCTTGGTCACCGCCGCAACCAGGATCACCTCGCCGGTTCGCGGTCGCACCCGACGTCGTCCGATTACCTCCACCTGCACCGCACGTTTGGAAACGTCCACCACCCGGGCGTCCGCCACCCCTCCCTGCCCGTCCAGCAACAGGACCGCCTCGCCGGGCTTCACCCGGAGCACCACCGCCGCGTGGTGGCTATCGCCGGTGTCCAGCGTCAGCGTCGCCTGGTCCAGAGCCGACGGAGTGACGATGAAGCGGTGCATAAGCAAACCGGGGCCACGCGGGCGTTCCGGTGTCGACTCCGGTTCCGATCAACTGAAGAAGGCCTTGGCGCGCTCGAAGAAGCTCTTCGCCTGCGGATTGACGTTCTCATCGCAGAGGTGGGCGAACTCCTCGAGTTTGGCCCGCTGGGTGGCAT
This sequence comes from Verrucomicrobiota bacterium, assembly GCA_041688515.1. Taxonomy (GTDB): domain Bacteria; phylum Verrucomicrobiota; class Verrucomicrobiia; order Limisphaerales; family UBA9464; genus UBA6176. The sequence goes on along the minus strand of JBDNHZ010000193.1, from coordinate 22,494 downwards.
TCAACCGGGTCGGAACCTCCACGTTCACGCGCACGTGCAGATCCCCCACGCTGCCATCCTGGAGACTCTTCACGCCCCGTCCCTTCAGTCGGAACAACGTTGCGGACTGGGTCCCGGCGGGAATCGTGATCCGCGCCTTGCCCGTCAACGTCGGCACGTCCACCTCACCGCCCAGCGCCATCTGCACGAAACTCACGGGCACTTCACACAGGAGATCGTCGCCATCCCGCTGAAACAGGTCGTGCGCCGAGACGGCCAGCATGACGTAGAGATCTCCCGAGGGCCCGCCGCGGAATCCAGCCGACCCATTGCCACTGGACCGAAGCCGCGAACCGGAATCGACCCCCCCGGGAATCCGGATGCGGACCGTCGTGGGAGCCTCCACCCGCCCCTCGCCGGCGCAACTGCGACAGGGCTTCTCGATGACCTGCCCAGCGCCTTCGCACCGCGGACAAACCTGCTGGATGGAGAAGATGCCACGCGACATCACCACCCGTCCGCGACCCTGGCATTGGGGACACTTGACGACCTTGGAGCCCTTCTCCGCGCCGGATCCACCGCACGGTTCGCACTTGGTGGGCTTGTTGAACTTGATCTCCTTTTCGCAGCCGTTGACGGCCTCCTCGAGGGTGATCCGGAGATCGTAGCGGAGATCGTCCCCGCGCTGGGAACCGGCACCCTCACGATCCTGCCCGCCGCCGCCACCCCCAAAGAAGGCATCGAAGAAATCCGATCCACCGAAGGCCTGCCGGAAGATATCGGAGGGATCCACCCCTCCGGCACCCGGACGGAAGCCGCCGGCACCGGCGCGGGATCGGGGATCAAAGGCCGCATGACCGTGCTGGTCGTAGGCCGCCCGTTTCTGGGCATCGCTCAGGATCGAATAGGCCTCGCCCAACTCCTTGAACTTCTCTTCGGCCACCTTGTCGCCCGGGTTTTTGTCCGGGTGATACTTCACCGCCAACTTGCGGTAGGCCTTCTTGAGTTCCTCGTCCGAGACGCCCTTGGCGACGATCAGAACCTCGTAATAATCGCGTTTGACGACGGGCATGAGGAATTAGGCGGGGTTGCTGTTGGCTTCGGTTTGCACTGACGGCGCGCCCGGCGCTCTCGAGACCACCACGCTGGCCGGACGCAAAAGACGGTCCCGGCACCGGTAGCCCTTCCGGACCTGCTGGACCACCTGCCCCTCGGGAACCTCCGAGGTTTCCACCTGGGAAACGGCATCGTGCAATGACGGATCGAAGGCTTGCCCGACCGCAGGAATCTCCTCCACGCCCAGTTCCCCCAGCACCCCACGAATCTGGCTCTGGATCATCGAAACACCGGCCTTCAAGGTCTCCACCGTCGTGCCAGGTTGGTGCGCCGCCTGAAGTGCCATTTCAAAATTGTCCACCACCGGCAGCATCCGGGTCACGACCGATTCCGTCGCGGCACGGCGGGCATCGTCCCGTTCGCGCTGCGCCCGCTTCTTGAAATTCTCGAAGTCGGCATACAACCGCACGAAGCGCTCCTGCGCCTCCAGGCCCCGCGCGGCCGCCAGTTTCAGTTCACCCAATTGCTCCGCAGACAAGGTCTCTCCCGACGCCGAGGATTCAGGAGTGGAGTTTTCGGGTGTGTTGGTACCGGGGACAGATTCGCTGCTCATCTTTTTCCAGAAATTCCAGTTCAAAGGCGCGTCAAGCTAGACAAGGCGGCGACGCCGGGCAATAGCCGCTACAGGCGGCACCACGCGTCAGTTTGTACGCACAAACCATGGGGTCAACCGGGCAACAGCCCCGCCGTTTCGGGATAGCCGCACAGGATGTTCAAGCTCTGTACCGCCTGCCCGCTGGCGCCCTTCAACAAATTATCCTCTGCACTCAGCACAATTAGGCGTCCCGTCCTCGGATCGAGGCGCCACGCCAACTCCAGATAGTTGGTGCCGACGACATTTTTCGTGTCCGGCATCGACTTCCCTTCCAGCACACGAACGAACGGTTCATGGGCGTAGGCTGCCGCGTAACACGCCCCAATCTTCTCACTCAGGGCCATCGTCTCCGCCGGGGTCTGGAACGCCGTGGTCGGGGCTAGATACAGCGTCGTATGAATCCCACGATTGACCGGCACCAGATGCGGCGTGAACTGGATCGTCACCGACTGGCCCGCCGCCAGTGATAGTTGCTCCTCGATCTCGGACAGGTGCCGGTGCTTGGGGACTCCGTACGCCCGAAGGCTCTCGTTGCACTCGCAGAAGAGGTAATCCACCTCCGCTTTGCGACCTGCCCCGGTCACGCCACTGAGCGAGTCCGCAATGATTCCGGTGGGCCGGACCAACCCCGCACGAAGCAGGGGGAGCAGCGGCAGAAGGATGCTCGTCGGATAACACCCCGGCGACGCCACCAACCGGGTCTGTCGGATGGCTTCCCGGTGAAACTCCGGCAAGCCGTACACCGCCGTTTCGAGCAGGCCGGGGGCCGGATGCGGGTGCCCATAGAACTCGGCATAGGTTGCCGCGCTGCGGAGACGGAAGTCGGCGCTCAGATCGATCACCGTCCGACCGGCGGCCAGCAGTGGGATGGCGTACTCGGCCGCCACCCCGTGCGGCAGGGCCAGCATCACCACGTCGGCCACCCGCGCCAGCACCGCCGCGTCTGGTTCCGTGAACCGCAATGCCCGCGCCTTCGGATGACTGGCAAACCGTGGGAACACCTGCGCGACCGTCTGGCCAGCAGACTGACGGGAGGTCACCGCCACCAACTCGGCATGCGGATGGTGGAGGAGCAATCGGACCAACTCTTCCCCGGAATATCCGGAGGCACCGACGATCGCAACGCGGGTGGACATGATCTGAGGGATTCGGAGGGTGGAGAACGTCTCGGTAGAAAACAAAAAGTCCCCGCCGGAAAGCCAGCGGGGACTGCAAAGGAAGGGAGGATTAACGCTTCGAGAACTGGAAGCGCTTACGGGCACCTGGCTGACCGTACTTCTTACGCTCGCGCATCCGCGGATCGCGGGTCAGCAGGCCATCGGCCTTGAGGAGCGGGCGGAGCGCCGCATCCACTTCCAACAGGGCACGGGCAATGCCGTGACGAACGGCACCCGCTTGGCCGGCAGGGCCACCACCCTCGACGTTCACCCGAACGTCGAACTTGCCAGTCATCGCCGTGACGATGAAAGGCTGCAACACCGCACCGCGATGCTGTTCCAGGGTGAAATAGGCCTCAAAGAGACGGCCGTTGACGGTCACCTTGCCGGTGCCGGCAGAGATGCGGACACGGGCGGTAGCCGTCTTGCGGCGGCCGGTGCCAAGGAATTCGGTAATCTGAGCCATATCAGGAAATGGGTCCCAACTTCAGGTGTTCAACCGGCGTACGTCAGATCCTTGGGCTGCTGGGCATCATGGGGATGCTCGGCACCGGGATAGACCTTGAGCTTGGTCAGCAGGCGGTCACCCAAACGGTTCTTCGGGAGCATTCCCTTGACCGCATGCATGATGATCCGCTCCGGATGAGCTTGGCGAACGTCGGCCACAGCGCGGTAGCGCTCGCCGCCCTTCCAACCGGAGTAGCTCATGTACTCCTTGGTCGCTTCCTTGTTGCCGGTCAACACCACCTCGGCGGCGTTGATCACAACAACAAAGTCACCCGCATCCAGATGCGGGGTGTAGATAGGTTTGTCTTTGCCGCGCAAGGCGTCGGCAACTTGAACAGCAAGGCGACCGAGCACAGCGCCCTTGGCGTCAATCACGCGCCAGTCACGCCGCTGCATATCGATCTTCGGCAGATACGTCTTCATCGAAACTCTGAAAGCAAAGGAGCGGGATTTCTATCAAACGAACTCCCAACGTCAACAGATCATTCCGGAAATGTTCTGGAATCATCCGCTTCAACCTCCGATACAGCTCATGCTCCGCGCCGGCTGAACGAAGTCCGGCTGGCCAATCCGATGCCCCGCCTCCTTGCCCTGCACGATTTCCACCAGGCGCCGCCCAAGATCCTCGTCCGTCGCTCCACCCCGCAGCAGCGGCCTCAGGTCATGCTCCACCACACTGAACAGGCAGGTGCGAATCTTGCCATCCGCCGTCAACCGAAGCCGGTTGCAATGCCCACAGAAGGGTTCGCTCACCGGCGCGATCACCCCGATCTCCCCGCGACCATCGGAAAACTTCCAACGCCTTGCCGTTTCGCTGGGGTGCTCGGACTGATCCACCCGCACCAACGGGAACCTCGCCCTCAATCGCTCCACGATCTCCCGTCCGGGAACCACCAGTTCACTTTGCCACGCCCGGCTGGAATCCAACGGCATGAACTCGATGAAACGCAGCGAGAGATCCCGTTCCCGCGCAAACTCCGCCAGCGCCTCAACTTCATGGTCGTTCATCCCGCGGATGACGACGGCGTTCACCTTCACTGGATGGAACCCCATTTCCTGCGCCATGCGGATGCCGTCGAGCACCTCGCTCAAACCGTCGCGCCCCGTCATGCGACGGAAGTTTTCCGGATCCAGGGAATCCATGCTGAAGCTGACCCGGCGCAGGCCAGCCTCGCGCAACGCGACGGCCATGCGTCCAAAGAGGAATCCATTGGTGGTCATGGCCAGGTCTTCAACCCCTGGCAGGGCCGCAAGTCGGGCCACCAGGGTTTCGACTCCCTGTCGAAGGAGCGGTTCCCCGCCCGTCACTCGCAACTTGGTAACACCCAGTCCTACCGCCACCCTCGAAACGCGTTCGATCTCCTCGTAGGTCAGCAATTCCGCCTTCGGCTTCCACTCGTACGAGATGGCCGTCGCTACTGGCCGAACCTTCCCGACTCCCTCCCATCGGGATCGGTAAAAGTTGGCGGCCTCCTCCGTTTCCGGGAGGCAGTACAGGCAGCGGAAATTGCACCGGTCGGTGACGCTGACCCGAAGGTCACGCATTACCCGGCCGTGAGAGTCCCGAAGCGCATCTGCCATGTGAACCAGCCTACCTGATGTCAGGCGCGAAGCCAGTCGGGAGGACGCCCCGAAAAAACCAGGGATCGGATTCGGTCCCTGCGCCGGATACGATCGTCGCGTGGACACTTCCACCCTTCCGCCCCTTGTACCGGGCACGCTTTACCTCGTGGCCACGCCCATCGGAAATCTCGAGGACATCACGCTTCGCGCCATTCGTGTGCTGCGGGAATGCGACGTGGTCGCCGCTGAGGACACCCGGCGTACCGGCCAATTGCTTCAGCACTTCGAAATCCGGAAGCCCATGCTCAGCTACTTCCGGTTCAATGAAGCCCGCCGCTCGGTCGAGATCATCGAGCGTCTGCGACAAGGAGGAACCGTTGCTCTCGTCACCGACGCCGGCACCCCAGGGATCTCCGATCCCGGCGTCCGGGTGGTTTCGGAGGTAGTCGCCGCCGGTCTACGGGTCGAACCGATCCCCGGTGCCTGCGCGCTGGTGGCTGCGCTCACCGCGAGCGGGTTGCCAACCGATGAATTTCATTTCGCCGGGTTCCTGCCGGTGAAATCCGGACAGCGCGCGCGCCGGTTGGGAGAATTGCTGGCGACGCCTGGGACCCTGTGCCTCTACGAATCCCCTTACCGGGTCACCCGTCTGCTTCAGGAAATCGCCGCCATCTCCCCACAACGCCGCGTCGTCGCCTGTCGTGAGCTCACCAAGAAATTTGAGGAATGGCTGAGAGGCCCTGCCATCCAGGTCGCCGCCGATCTCGAACTCCGCCCGCGCAAGGGAGAATTTGTCGTCCTGGTAAGCCCGGTCGGTGCCGGGTCCCAGCACCCCTCCGACGGATCAGACCGATCCGACTGATCCGGCGGATCCGTCTGGCTTTCCCGGTGGAGGCAGCTTCACCAAACCGAATTCCTTGGCTCGTCCATCGAGGAAACTGACGATCAACCGGGTCAGATCGACTTCGGCGAGGTGGATCCGCCAAGCTAGGAGAGGCAGGGTCAGAAGGAGTGCCCACCACCATCCGCCGAGGAATCCGATGACGATCAGCAGGGTGGCTGCAACAGACGAGAACACCGCCCATGCCATGAAGCTCCAGGACCCGTCCAGACGACATCTCAATACCTGGGTCCCGTTTTCCAGATACTCCCCGGCGGTCACCAATCGAAGCCGTGCCCAGCGGTTCCCGTAGATCTCCAGATCGTACCGACTCCATCCGCCGTCGGGCTTGTTCTGCCATGATCGTTCATCCAACCGCTCCAGAACGCGGCGGAGAAAGGCGGTCCGATCGATGGCTTCGGCGGACCAATACCGCAGCAAGCGAAGGGACTGATCCGTACCGGCAAGACTGAGGGAATCCAGCGTCTCCCGTGCACTGAGGGGAGTCTGCTGACCGCGCAGATGATTTCGATGCCGAGCCCAGCCCCGGACGACCGGTTGGAGCAGGAACAACAGGGCAACCAGCGGACGTGACCACCACCGGCGCCGACGGCGCGGCAGATCCGCCTGCGTCGCGGCCACCGTGCACATCGACAGCGAGATCAACAGTGAAGCCACGCCGAGGGTGCCCACGTAGGGTACCACGGATCCCAAAACCAGAAGCGGCAGCGTCGCCAGGAAATGGTACTCCAGGCTGGTCAACACCATCAGTGTCATCCCCGGACTCACCGAATAGATGCTCTGGAAGAATCCCGTCCCGAACAGACCGTGGTAGATGATCGGTCGACTCGTCTCCACGCCGATCTTGGCGGGAGAATAAATGCGGCCATGCCAAATGGATCCGCCAAAGCGATTGAAATTCTCCGGATGCCGACGTTCCAGCAGCGCCTCAGCGTCTCCATAACCGGCCTGCTGCTTCAGGTAGGCCTGAATGGTATTGCGACGGTAATGCCAGACGAAGCCGCCCGCGCTGAAACCAATTCGGTAACCCCGCTGCTGCAATCGCCAGCAGATGTCCACGTCGTCCCCTGCCTTCCAGTACACCGGGTCGAACCCGCCCAACTCGAGCAACGCCCACCGGTGGAAAACCATGTTGCACCCCGGAATGTGTTCGGCGATCCGATCGGTGAGCATCACGTGCGCCGGACCGCCAGGCGAAACCATGACGGCCGCCGCCACTGCCGAGTCATCCGATGGCAGGAAATTGTGCCCGCCCATGCCGGCAAATCCCGAATACAGCAGATCGCCGACCACGTATCTCAACCAGTCTTCATCGGCCCGGCAGTCCGAATCCGTGAAGGCGACGATTTCGCCGGTGGCCGCGTAGATGCCCGTATTGCGGGCCGCGCTCAAACCGCGGTTCCGCTCATGTCTCAAGGTCCGCACCGAAGGGAACAGGGCGGCGATCTCCTGGGTGGAATCCGTCGAACCATCGTCGACCAGGATCACCTCGTAGCCCGGATAATTCAGTGCCTCCAGAGACTGGAGACAGGTCCGGAGGGTGGCCGCGCCGTTGTAGCTGGCCACCACCACCGTCACGCGAGGGGAGGCCTGAGGAAAACAAGGAGCCTCAAGGAACTGCTTTCGAACTGCCTCGAACGCCGGCTTTGGCTCCCGCTCCCGGTTCGTGAGGCCAAAAGCCCAGTCCCGGACGACCGCACCGTCCTTGAACCAATCGTCGGTAAAGCTGTAGATGAAGACCCCTGCCCCGCCGCCGCGGAAGGCCGCCTCGATTTTCCAAGTCAGGATCTCCGCCTGCCGCACCTCGCCCTCCCGGATCGAATCAATCCCGAACTCGCCCAGAACCAGCGGCTTCGTATCCGCCAGCATCTGCAGGCGCGCCAAGTAGTTTTCGAACGGGCGCCGATCGTGCAGGTAGACGTTGAAGCAGTGGAAATCGATGCTCCGCGGCCGCAGGAATTCCGTCGGGGGAAAATTGCCAAACGTACACAGCAACTCTGGATCCTCGGTCTTCGCCTCCGCCACCAGGCTATCCAGGAAATCCGCCACCGCTTCCGCCCCGCTCCAGCGAACGATGTCCGCTGGAATCTCATTGACCACACTCAGTGCCAGGACCGCGGGGTGCGCACGCAACAATCTCGCCGCCCGGCGAACCCGGTCCCGGGCATCCTGCCGAGTCTCCTCTGAATCGAGAAAGCAGAGGTGCTTGTTCCAGGGAACATCTACCAGGACCTTCAATCCCTGCTCCTGAAGCAGGTCCAGGAACCAACGCGGCGGAAGATGATACACCCGCACCGTGTTCGCCCCCAACTCGCGGATCCGCTCCAGGTCCAACAGGGTCCGTTCGCGACTGGCGAATCCTTCCCCCTCGATCCCCGACTCAAACGGACCGTACGTCACTCCCTTCGGATGGAACTTCCGACCGTCCACCCGGAAGAACTTGCCATCAACCGTGACGCGGGAACGGGAGGTGGGAGCAGTCGTCGGCATCAATGCCGACCGGGGCACCTCAAGACGGAGCGCCGACTCCGCGGAGTGCGGCGGGACAACTTCCATTTTGAGTGACAGGTCACGGGACATGAGTTTGGGGACCGGCGGCGCGGATGCAAGAATTGGGACCAGGGAAGAAAAATGGCCCGCCGGTGTCTCACGCCGGCGGGCCCGACTTTTCCTATGCGTTAACCCTGCTGGCAACTCACCAGCAGAAATGGGTGTGCCCGCGGAACCGACGGGGGTGATGGACCATCACCGGATAAGGCGCAGGCATGTAGTACGGTGCCGGCACCATCACCACCTGGGGCGGCGGCGCGTAGTAGACGACCGGCGCAGGAACCACGTACACCGGGGCCGGGGCGGGCACGTAATACACCGGCGCAGGTGGTACAACCGGCGCGACGGCCACGTAAACGGGCGGTTGGTAGACCACCGCCGTGGTCGGCGCATAGCGCACCGGCTCAAATGCCCGGGCCACCACGCCCGCCGCCACCACGCCCGTCAGGACCTTGCCGGCCACCGCCCACTCCCGATCTCCTGCCCGGGCTTCCGGACTGAAGGCGCCCAGCAAGAGGGCGAAGGTGGTGGTGGCACCGATCAATGTCGTTTTCATTTTGTCTGCTCCGCTTTCTGAAGCTGGGGAGGCAGACTCGTCCCCAATCGCTTTATTCAGCAGCCATCTGGAGGGCTGCTTCAGTGGATCAGACCGAACAGCCCCATCGGTCTGATCGGTCGGATCCGCCCGGGCTCACCTACCGGTACAGCAGGAACCGCTCCCTACGGCGCTCAAAGTCTGCCAGGCCGCGGTCACGCACCTGGAGGATGGTCTTCCAGGGTTTGCCCGTGCGGATCGCCTCCAACGTGGCCATGTCGCCCAGCAGCGTGTTCATCTTCTCCAGCTTCAACTCAGCCGGGTACAACCGGTGCAGGGTCAACGCCAGCAGCGCTCCGAGGTCCGAGGCGCGCAACCGGTCCCGATCGGTCACCAGGATCTGGACACCCCCACATTCCTTCCCCTGGAAAACACTGGCTGTGGGCGTAAATCGAGCGGGGATGAAGCGGACTCCCGCAAGCCCGGCGGCATTGAGTTGCGTCGCCAGTCGAAGGTCGTCCACGTAGGGCGCACCAATCACTTCAAAGGGGGTCCCGGTGCCACGACCCACGCTGACCGCACAGAACTCCAGGAGTCCCACCCCGGGATACAGGGTCGCTTCGGTGAGCGAGCGCATGTTGGGCGAGGGATTCGTCCAGGGAAGCCCGGTCGCGTCAAACCAGGACGCGCGGATCCAACCGCGACACGGGATCACGGTCAGAGCCACTCCCAGTTTGCGCTCGGCCTGGAACATCCGGGCCAATTCTCCGGCCGTCATGCCGTGTCGCACTGGGATTTCATGCCACGCCACAAAACTCCGGGCATCGGACAGCACCGGCCCTTCCACCGTCGAGCCATTCACCGGGTTCACCCGATCCAGGACCATGAACTCCTTGCCCGCCTTCCCAGCCGCTTCCATGCAGTTCCCCAAGGTGGAGATGTAAGTGTAGAAACGGCAGCCGATGTCCTGGATGTCGAAAACCAGCACATCGAGGTCCGTCAACTGTTCCGGTGTCGGCGCACGCCGCTCACCATACAGGCTGTACACCGGGAGTCCGGTCTTCTCGTCGCGTCCGTCCGACACCTTTTCGTCAAGCAATCCACGAATGCCGTGCTCGGGCGAAAATAACGCCACCAACCGCACGCCTGCCGCTTCGTGCAGCAGATCCAGCGTCTGCCGCCGCGAACGATCGCGCCCGGTGTGATTGGTGATCAGGCCCACCCGCTTGCCCTTCAATGCTTCGAACCCCGTGAGCGCCAGCACATCCACGCCGTTCAAGACCCCGGTTCCGTCCGCATCCCCTGCCCCGTGCCCGATCTCTGCGTCGTCCACCGCATTTGATCCGGTCAGTCCAGTGACTGCGACCGGCCACTGCACGTCCGCCAGGGCCTCTGCGGCGAGGGTTCCCAGACGCTTCCGCAAGGCCCGGACATCTCCCGCTTCGGTCGGATGATTCCGGTTCGACATCAGGATCACGAAGGTGGAAGTGACCGGGTCAATCCACAGGGAGGTTCCGGTCCATCCGGTATGCCCATACGATCCGATGCCAAAGTGGGTGCCGCGCGGGCCTGCATAGGGAGAATCGATGTCCCAGCCGAGTCCACGTGCAGCGAGTCCGGCGGGCGATTGGACCGAGGTCATCGCCTTCACCGTTTCCGATCGGAAGATTCGGCGCCCCTCCAACGTTCCCCCGTTGAGCATCATCCGCGAGAACCGGGCGACATCCGAAGCCGTCGTAAACAGTCCCGCGTGCCCCGCCACGCCCCCCATGCGACGGGCGGTCGGATCATGAACCTCTCCACGGAAAAAGCGCCCCTCCGCCACGCGTTCGGTGGGTGCGATGCGACCGGTTCCCCCCGCATTGGAACCCCGCCGTCGGTAGGACGTATCCCGCATGCCGAGCGGTCCGTGGATTTCCGCCTGGACGAAAGCGTCCAGTTCCCGACCGGAGACACGACGGACGATTTCACCCAGAACGATAAAGTTGATGTCGCTGTACACGAACCGGGTGCCCGGTGCCTGGGTCGGGGTCTCATCCGCGGCCAGTTTCAACGCCGTCTCCCATCCCTCCCAGGCCGTCGCCCGTCCCAGGCCCGGTCGCAACCCGCTGGTGTGGGTCAGCAACTGCCGGAGGGTGATGGCTTCCTTTCCGTTGGCGGCAAAAGCGGGGAAATACCGGGACACCGGCGCCTCGAGATCCAACCGCCCCCGTTCCACCAGCAGCATGACCGCAGGCGTCGTTGACAGGACCTTCGTGAGGGAGGCCGCGTCAAAGATCGTCTCCTCGGTCATGAGCTCGGCCTGGGGTTCCACCGCTCTTTGGCCGTAAGCCTTGTGAAAGGATTCTCCCCGGTGCTCCACCCAGATGACGGCTCCCGGCAATTGCCCGAGGGCGATCGAATCCGCCACCGCCTGGTCGATCTCGGCCAGCTTTTCCGGGCGGAACGTGGGTGGTCGCCGCGTCGCCCTCGCGCCGTATTCCTTCACCGCACATCCGGCAGCCCCCGCCAACAGGAGCCAAAACACCATCCAGACCCAACGCAGCCGACGATTCATCGTCCGACAATAGGCACCGGGATGCGGGTCACTTCCAAGAATGAAGTTGGACGTTCGCTGCCTGGGCTTCTGCGGTTGGCGTCACGAAGCCGCTTGTCTAGCCTGCGCCCATGCCAAGTGCGTCGTTATGGTGGGATCTGTTTCATCCCGAAGAATGGCTGAGGAATCCGCTGTTCCTGATCGGGGTCCTCTTCCAGATCTGGATGTGCATTGACGCCATCCGCCGGGGGGAATGGATCTGGGCCGTCTGCATCGTGGTGTTCACGGTGTTCTCGGCCCTGCTCTACTTCTTCATGGTCTACCGACAGCAGGGGCCTGTCGGGGGTGGCCTGTCCGGGTTTGAACTCCCCGGCGCGCGTGACCGGGCGCGCCTCAAGCAGATCATGAACCGGATCCATCATCTCGACCACGCCCGCGATCATCTGGACCTGGCGGACCATCTGTTCGCTCAGGGGAAGTTCGAGAAGGCCGAAGCCAGTTACCGCGCCTCGCTCCAGCGCGATCCACAGGATCTGGACGCCATCGCCCACCTGGGACAATGCCTGCTGCGGCGGAAGCGTGCCGCGGAGGCCAAACCATTGCTGGAAGCCGCTCTCGCCCAGCAACCGAAGCACGATTACGGCCACACCCAGATGGCGCTTGCCGAGACCCAGACCGCCCTGGGCGATACGGACGCTGCGCTTGCGACCTGGGAGGCCGTGCTCGCGCAACACGGCTACGCCCGGGCCAAAGTCCAGTACGCCGAACTGCTCCTGAGTCGCGGTCGAAAGGCCGAAGCCCAGACACTCCTTCGGGAACTGATCGAAGACGATCGTTTCTCCCCGAGGTTCCAGCGGGCCCGGGACAAGACCTGGATCCGCCGCGCCGGGAAGCTGCTTTGATCAGATCTGCTCGAAGTAGCGGCGCTTTTCCCAGTCTGTCACCGCCAAATCGAAGGCGGCGCACTCCAACCGGGCGTGGCGTACGTAGAAGTCCACCACGCCATCCCCAAACGCCGAACGCGCCAGCGCGGACTGGTCCATCAGGTTCGCCGCCTCCGCCAGACTCGACGGCAGGCGGGCCAAGTTCGGATCGACATAGGCATTCCCCTTGTACCCCACCCCGCAATCCAATCCCTCGCGGATCCCGGCAAAACCCGCGGCAAACATGGCAGCGAAGGCGAGGTACGGATTTGCATCCGCCCCGGGCATCCGGTTCTCGATGCGGAACGATTTGCCATGCCCAACAATCCGGAAACCGCAGGTCCGGTTGTCCGTGGACCATGCCATGCGGGTCGGCGCCCAACTCCCCGACTGGTAGCGCTTGTAGCTGTTGACGGTCGGCGCGAAGAAAAGGCAGAGCTCCGGACAATACTTGAGAAGACCCCCCAGGAACTGACGGAAAAGCTTCGAGCCCTCCCCAGCCTCCGCATCCCAGAACATGGGTTTTCCCTCGCGCCACAGGCTGAGATGGAGATGACAGGAATTGCCTGCTTCACCCGCGGCATACTTGGCCATGAACGTGACCGCCTTGCCGTGCTGCTCGGTGATCTCCTTCACCCCCTGCTTGAACACGACGTGCATGTCCGCCATCGGCAGCGGTTCGTCGTGCGTGAAGTTGATCTCATGCTGTCCTCGGCTCCACTCGCCCTTGCTGCTCTCGACAGGTACCCGGGCTGCGCACATCCCGTTCCTCACCGCCCGCATGAGAGGTTCATCCCGGGTCGGTTGCATCAGGTGATAGTCGATCCGGTAATCGCTCGAAGGCTTCAGATGGTGGTACCCGTCTTCGAACGCGGCATGGTACGTCTGGTTGAACAGATAGAACTCCAACTCGCTCGCGCAGCGGCAGCTGTAGCCGGACTCCCGCAACACCTCCAACTGACCGCGCAACACCGAGCGCGGTGCCTCGGCCACCCACTGGCCGTCTTCACGGACGTAATCGCACAACACCAGCACCGATGCCGTTTGCCAGGGCAATTCCCGCAGCGTGGACAGGTCGGGCCGCATCAGGAAATCACCGAAACCGGCATCCCAGTTGGCCACCTGAAACCCGTCGAGCGGATCCATGTCCAGGTTCACCGTCAGGAGGTAGTTGCACCCGTGGGTTCCATGGCTCACCACCGAGTCGAGGAAGTAGTCCGCCCGAAAGCGCTTCCCCACCAACCGTCCGAACGGATCGGGGAAACCCACCAGCACGGTATCGATCCGTCCCGAACTCACCGCTTCCTGCAGCTGCTCAATGGTCATGATGTGCCTTGGCCTGTCTTTGATTGGAAATCGCCGTGACCCTCAGGAGGCCACATAGACGTTCTTCGTCTCGGTGTAGCCGTCCATCGCGGCCATGCCCAGGTCCCGTCCCAGGCCCGACGCCTTGAACCCTCCGAATGGGGCCTCGACGTGGACGCTGTTGTGACAGTTCACGCTCAGCACGCCGCTGTCGATCGCCCGACTCACCCGCAGCGCCCGGGAAAGATCCCGTGTCCACAGGGATCCGCTCAATCCGTAGGGCGAATCGTTCACCTCCCGAATCATCGTCGCCTCGTCGTCGAACGGGGTAATGGCCACCACCGGACCAAAGATTTCCTCGCGCCAGCAGCGGTCCCCGCGGCCCACGTCGAGCAGGACCGTCGGCTCGAGGTAGAATCCCTTGGAGAAGGGCCGTCCCCCCCCGCAGACAAAGCGCGATCCTCGGCTCCGTGCATCCGCCAGATAGGCCTCCACCGTCGTCCGCTGTGCGGCGCTGGCCATTGGCCCCAGCTGGGTCGCATCCAGCGCCGGATCCCCGACCACCAGCTTCCGGGTCGCGGCCACGAATCGTTCCACAAACGCCGCGTACACCGAACGTTCCACAAACATCCGACTGCGGGCACAGCAATCTTGGCCGGTATTGGCAAAAACGCTCATCGGCGAGCTGTCCGCGGCCTTTTCCCAATCGGCATCCGCGAAGACCACATTCGGAGATTTTCCACCCAACTCGAGCGATACCCGAGTCAGGTTGCGAGCGGCCAATTCCATGATCCTTCGGCCAATCTCGGTCGATCCGGTAAAGGACACCTTCCGCACCCAGGGATGGGTTACCAGGGCGTCACCCACCGCGGCGCCGCTCCCCGGCAGGATCTGCAGAACGCCTGCCGGCAGCCCTGCCTTCACCGCCAGTTCTCCCATCTTGAGCGCCGTCATCGGCGAGATCGACGCTGGCTTCAAAATCACTGCATTGCCCGCGGCCAGGGCCGGAGCCGCCTTCCATGCGGCGATCGGCAGCGGAAAGTTCCAGGGCACGATCGCCGCCACCACTCCCATCGACTGTTTCAGCGTGAAATCAAATCCCCCGCGCCCGACCGGAAGCGTCTGGCCCCCGAACTGGGAAATCGCACCGGCATAATACTCGAACACCCGACCGGCGAGACCGGCCTCGTCCCGGGCCTCGGCGATGGGCTTTCCCACCTGCCGTCGTTCCAATTGTGCCAGTTCTTCGTTGTGCTCGCGCAACACCCGGGCCACCCGATAAAGGATCTCCGCCCGTTTTCCCGGCGCCAGATCACGCCACCCCGATTCCCAGGCGCGCTGCGCCGAGGTCACCGCAGCCTCGACATCCGACACCGTGGCCGCAGCCACTTCGACGAATGCTTCCTCGGTGGCTGGGTCCACCAGAGCGATCCGGCGACCATCTGAAGCCGCCCGATATCCGCCGTCCAAAAACAAATCGTTGGGAAAATTCATGACTCTGTACCGCGCGACTGTAGGAATCTCGGGCCTCCGTGGCCCAGCCCAATCCCATGCCACAAAAAGGGGGTGCTCCGGGCGCCGGGGGGGTCGCATTCCGGCAAAAGCCTGATAAGCTCGGCCCACCTACCCGCGATGCACCTGCCACATGATCCCGTCATCCTGTTCGATGGAGTCTGCCATCTCTGCAACTCGACCATCGGGTTCGTGATCCGGCGCGATCCGCTGGCTCGCGTCCATTTCCTCCCCATCCAGTCGCCGCAGGGTTGTGAAATTTACCGGAGCGAAGGCCTCAATCCCGACCAACCCAGCACGATCCTTTGGGTCAGCGAGGGCCAGGTCCTGACTCGATCCGACGCGATCATGGCAATCGGCAGGCAACTGGGATTCCCCTGGTCGCTCGTGGTGGTCGGGCGCGTTCTGCCCCGTCGGACCCGGGACTGGCTCTACGACTTCATCGCCACGCGGCGCTACCGCTGGTTTGGCCGGAGTAACGCCTGTCTCGTCCCGACCCCCGAGATCCGGGCACGATTCCTCAAATGACCCGGCCGCCGGCACCCCGCAAAGGCATCAAAAGCCCCTTCAGACCCGCAGTTTCACCAGCAGATCCTTGCTCTCGACGATTTCGCCCAGCGTGGCGTACAGGGCATCCACGACGCCATCAACGGGTGCGGTGATGGTCGTCTGCATCTTCATCGCTTCCATCATGAGGAGCTTGTCGCCCTTGGACACCTTCTGCCCGACGGTGACCGAGAGGGTGGCGACCAAACCGGGAATCGGCGCACCCACCTGGGTCGGATCCGCGATGTCGGCCTTGGGCCGGGTCTTGGTCTGAGGTGCCACCTTGCGGTCGTTGACGTACGCCTCACGACTGATGCCATTCAGCTCAAAAGTAATCGTGCGACGCCCGTCCTTGTCCGGTTCGCTCACGTTGATCAGCTTGATGATCAGCGTTTTTCCTTCCTGAATCGCGACGCTGATCTCCTCTCCCCGGCGCAGGCCGTAAAAGAATGCCGACGTGGGCAGGACCGAGACGTCGCTGTACTCGCGCTGGTGCTTGGAGAAGTCGACGAAGACCTGCGGATACATGAGGTGCGAGAAGACGTCGTCTTCGGTCACCGTCCGCTTGAGCTTCCCCGCCAATTCTTCCCGCAACTTGTCGAACTGGACCGGCACCGCCGCGGCGCCGGGGACGACCTGAAGCTCGAAATTACGCTGTGCCTCGGCGTGGCGTTTGTTGCCGAGCACGACCCTTGAAACTCCCTCAGGCCAACCGCCCTCCGGCCAGCCAAGACCACCGGAAAGCATATCCACCACCGACTCCGGGAACGGGGTCGCACCGGCCTCCAGGTTCAGGACATCCACGGGTTTGATCCCGCGACTGAACAGGAAGAGCGCCATGTCACCGACCACCTTGGACGAAGGCGTCACCTTCACGATGTCTCCGAACAACTGATTGACCTCCGCATAGGTCCGGGCGATCTCGGGCCAACGGTGTGAAACCCCCATGCTGGCGGCCTGTTCCTTGAGGTTGGTGTACTGGCCTCCGGGCATCTCGTGCAGATAAACCTCGGCCGATCCCGTCTTGGGTGCCGTGTCGAAGGGCGTGTACATCTCGCGGACCTTTTCCCAGTAGTCCGAGAATTCATTCAGGGTCTCGACGTCGAGCTTGGTGTCCCGCGGCGCGTGCTGCAGGGCCGCTGCGACCGAGTTGAGGTTCGGTTGGGAAGTACTGCCCGACATCGACGCCATGGCCAGATCGACGATGTCCACCCCCGCATCCGAGGCCTGCAGGATCGACGACGCCTGAACTCCGGAGGTGTCGTGCGTATGGAAATGAATCGGAATCCCCACCGCCTCCTTCAGCGCCCTTACCAACTTGCGTGCGGCAAACGGCCGGCACAGTCCGGCCATGTCCTTGATCGCAAGCGTGTGCGCACCCATCCGCTCCAACTCCTGGGCGAGCCGGACATAGTACGCGAGCGGATACTTGTCGCGCTTCGGATCCAGGATGTCGCCCGTGTAGCAGACTGCCGCCTCGCAGACGGCGTGCGTGCCCTGCACCGCTTCCATCGCCACGCGCAGGTTCGGGAGGTAATTGAGCGAGTCGAAGATCCGGAAGATATCCATCCCCGCCTCCGCCGCGTGTTTCACGAACCCCGCCACGACGTTGTCCGGATAGTTGGAGTAGCCGACTGCATTGGACCCGCGGAACAGCATCTGGAAACAGATGTTGGGGATGCGCGCCCGCAACTGACGCAGGCGTTCCCAGGGATCCTCGCTGAGGAAGCGCATCGCCGTGTCGAAGGTCGCCCCACCCCACATCTCCAGTGAAAACAAACCGGTCCGCGCATCGCCCAACCGCCGCGCCATCGCATCGGCACATGCCAGCATGTCGTAGGTGCGCACCCGCGTGGCCATGAGGGACTGATGGGCATCGCGAAAGGTCGTGTCCGTCACCAGCAGGCGCTTCTGTTGGTCGATCCAACTCGCAAAGCCGCGCGGCCCGAGTTCCAGCAGAAGGTCGCGGGTGCCCTTGGGCATCGGCGTCGCCAGATCCACCCTGGGCACCACTGGCAGGTCGAACGGTTTCGTCGGCCGATACCCCTTTGCGTGGGGATTGCCATTCACGATCACGTTGCCCAGGAAGTTCAGGACTTTGGTCGCGCGGTCCTTGCGGACCTTGAACGTAAACAACTCGGGTGTCGTATCGATGAGGGTGGTCGTGGCGTGCCCCTCACGGAAGACGCCGTTCCCAATCACGTTTTCGAGGAACGGGATGTTCGTCTTCACCCCGCGGATCCGGAACTCCGAAAGCGCCCGGTGCATCCGATCACAGGCCACATGGTAGGTCTGACCGCTGGCGATCACCTTCACGAGCATCGAGTCGTAAAACGGGGTGATCACCGCCCCGGCATATCCCATGCCCCCATCCAGCCGGATGCCAAACCCGCCGGGGGACCGGTAGGCGAGCAGCCGCCCGTAATCCGGCATGAACTTGTTCTCGGGATCCTCGGTCGTGACCCGGCACTGAATGGCGAATCCATAGCAGGGAACCTGGTCCTGGGCCGGCATTCCCACCTCGGGAGAATGCAGCGCGTGCCCCTGCGCAATCAGGATCTGGGACCGCACCAGATCCAACCCGGTGACCACTTCGGTCACCGTATGCTCCACCTGGATGCGCGGGTTCATCTCGATGAAGAACCACTCGTGACGATCCAGATCGTAGAGGAACTCGATGGTGCCCGCGTTGTCGTACCGCACCTCCTTCGCCATGCGCGCCGCCGCCGCACAGAGTTCCTCGATGATTCCGGGCGGCAATCCATAGCTCGGCGCCACCTCCACCACTTTCTGGTGCCGGCGTTGCACGGAACAGTCGCGCTCGTACAGGTGGATCACGTTGCCGTGCTGATCCCCCAGGATCTGCACCTCGATGTGTTTGGCCCGGGGGATGTACTTCTCCAGGAACACCGCGGGGTTGCCAAAGGCCCGCCCGGCCTCGGCCTGCGCCTCGTCCAGCAGATTCGAGAGCTCGGACGACTTGTTCACCACCCGCATTCCCCGTCCACCCCCGCCGAACGCCGCCTTGATGATCAGCGGAAACCCGATCGAGCGGGCCGCTTTCAACGCTTCGCCGCGGTCCTCGATGGGCTCCTCCGTGCCTGGCAACACCGGTACATGGATCCGCTTGGCCAACGCCCGTGCCGCCGTCTTGTCGCCCATCATCTCCAGCAACTCCGGACGCGGCCCGATGAACGTGATCCCCGCTGCCGCACAGGCCCGGGCAAACGCGGCGTTCTCGGAAAGGAATCCGTACCCAGGGTGGATGGCGTCCACGCCTCGCGCCTTTGCGAGGGCGACAATGCTCTCGATATCGAGGTAGGCAGCCACCGGCCCCTTGCCCTGCCCCACCAGGTACGCCTCATCCGCTTTGAAGCGGTGCATGCAGAAGCGGTCTTCCTGCGCGAACACCGCCACCGTCGGAATCCTGAGCTCGTTGGCAGCCCGGAAGATTCGGATGGCGATCTCGGATCGGTTCGCAGCCATCAGCTTGCGAAATCCACGGTGTGCGGGCGTAACGACGGACTCAGGGCGATGCGGCATAATCGGCGGTGGGTTGTTATATCCAGCCGAAGACCCGGCAGGCAAAGGAAGATCCGAGTGACCCCAGAGCCAGGACGCAGCTCGTTCGCACCCCGAAGGGCACCCCTTCAGGGCACGAAAAAACGCCCGGGTCCAAAGACCGGGCGCCAGTCGGTGCCATCGCCTGCTCCGGGGGGAGTCAGCGGGGGGCGACCTCAGGAACGACCGCCGATCAGGCGGCCGTCGGGGCGGCCTTCGGAGCCGTCGCCGCGTTCAGACGGAGATGCAACCGGGACCGCTTGCGCTGGGCAGTGGACTTGTGGATCACGCCCCCCTTGGCCGCCTTGTCGAGCGCGGAAACCACCAAGTTGTAGGCGACCTTGGCGTCGTCGACCTTCCCAGCGGTCAGGGCCACGAGATACTTCTTCTCGAGCGTCTTCAGGCGGGACGAGACGGATTGATTGCGGGCGGCCTTGCGGGCGTTTCCACGGACGCGCTTTTCAGCGGACTTCGTATTCGGCATAGTGACTGTCTTCCTCGAAAATTGAGGGCCGGATACTATCGGGGCTCAGGGCGTTGTCAACGCACGGTTCTGACAGATCTCCTCGGTGATTCCCGGACTGGCCAATCCCACCCATGGATGCTATCCCGTCCACACGTGCCCCCGTCAAACCGGGGAACGGTTCGCACATGCAGACCAAGGTCATCAGCAAGAAAAGCATCGGGGTCGACTCTGTCGAACCCAGTCTCACCCCCCCCACCGCCACCGAGACCACGTTTCTGCAGAAGCCGAAAATCGTCGGGAAATCCAAGAAACGCGACATTCCAGAGGGTCTCTGGTCGAAGTGCCCACGGTGCGAATCCCTGATCTACGACCGGGAACTCGACGACAACCTCAAGGTCTGCCCGAAGTGCGAGAACCACTTCATCATCGGTGCCCGCGAACGAATCCATTCGCTGGTCGAGACCTGCACCTTCGAGGAGATCGACCCCACCATGGAGTCGGTCGACATCCTCAAGTTTACTGGGGTCGCCTCCTACGAGGCCAAGCTCGCCGCCTACAAAAAGAAGTCCTCCCTGCTCAAGGATGCCGTCGTCACCGGCATCGGCATGGTCGGAAATCACCGGGTCGCCCTCGGAGTCATGGACTTTGCCTTTCTCGGCGGTTCCATGGGCTCGGTCGTGGGCGAAAAACTGACCCGCCTGATCGAGACCGGAACCGAACGGGGTCTGCCGGTGATCATTTTCTCCAGCAGTGGGGGTGCCCGGATGTACGAGGGGATGTTTTCCCTGATGCAGATGGCCAAGACCTGCGGTGCCCTCGGCTACCATGCCCGCGCCCGACTTCCGTACCTCTCGGTCCTGGTCAACCCCTGCTACGCCGGGGTCATGGCCAGCTACGCCTCCGTCGGCGACCTGATCCTGGCTGAGCCCGACGCAATGATCGGATTTGCCGGACCCCGGGTGATCCGGGACACCACCCAAACGGAGCTCCCAGAAGGATTCCAGACTGCGGAGTTCCTCCAGAAACACGGTCTGATCGACGCCATCGTCCACCGCAATGAGATGAAGAGCCGACTGATCTACTACCTCGATTTCCTGCTTCCTTCCCACCGCACGGCCACCGCCTAGCCGCCCAACTCCAGTGTCGCGCAGGCGGCTTCCTGGGAAGTGTTCTCCAACTTGACCTGGATGGCCCCGATCCCATCCAACCGCCGCTTGACGGTGGCCATCGCCAGTTCCGGCCGATTGCAGTCCCGGCTGAGGTGTCCGAGGTAAATGGTCTCGATTCCCGTCGGGACCAATTCAGCCGCGACCTCCGCGGCCGCGTCGTTCGAAAGATGCCCGTGACGGCTGAGGATCCGCTGTTTGGTGCTCCAAGGCCGTCGGGTGTCCTCCAGGATCAGCTTTAGGTCGTGGTTGGCTTCCAGCACCAGCACCTTCGACTGGCGCACCCGCTCCATTACCAGCTTGGTCACGTGCCCCAGGTCGGTCAGAAACCCGATCTGCCCCGCGGTCGTCCGAAGGACGAACCCGACCGGATCCATGGCATCGTGCGGAACGCTGAACGACTGCACCTCGACATCCCCGACGGCAAAGGTCGAACCCGTCTCAAACACCCGGTAGCAAAGCTTCTTCTCACACACCCTGCCGATGGCATCCCGCGTCAGCCGATTTGCGTAAACCGGAATCCCCAGCTTCTCGCACAGCACGCCCAATCCCTGAATGTGATCGCCGTGTTCGTGGGTGATCACCACTCCCGAGAGCGTCTCCGGCCCCCGACCGATCGCGGCCAATCTCTCGCGGATCTGCCGGGCGCTAAACCCGGCATCAATGAGCAGTCGGGTCTCGCCGCTTTCCAGGTAAGCGCAATTGCCTCCGCTCCCGCTTCCCAGAATCGTAAATCGAACCGCCATTGCAGGCAGCGTCGCCAACCCCGTCCCCTTCCGCAATACCGCCCTCGGAAAGAGCCGGTCCCATTCCCGGCTGTCCATTCGATCGGCAACCGGCGAAAATTCTCTCTGAAGACTCATGAATCCCCCCACCAACGCAGGTGCCGCGCCGGCTCCCTGGCGGCCGATGGCCATTCGCTCGGCCCTGTGCCTGATCTTCGCCATCGCCGGCTGGGCCATGCACGAACGCCAGCATGACGTCTCCACCGCCGCCTACATGCTGGCGTTCCTGTTTGGCGGGTGGGACCTGAGCCTGCAGGTGTGGCAGGATCTTCGGCATTTTCGTTTCGACACGCATTTCCTCATGCTCCTGGTCGTTCCCGGCTCGGTCGCCGTGGGTGCCTGGGGCGAGGGCGCGCTCCTGCTCATCCTGTTCTCCGCCTCGTCCGCCATGGAGAGCTATGCAGCGGGCCGTACCCGCCGCGAAATCGATGCGCTGTTGCGCCGCGCTCCCAAGTCCGCCCGGCTGATCGTCGATCGCGGTGAGGTCGAAGTCTCCGTGGACTCCCTCAAACCGGGGGATCGGGTCCGCGTCACCGCCAACGAACAGGTCCCCGTCGACATCGAGATCGAGAGCGGATCCAGCGCTGCCGATGAATCCTCCCTCACCGGCGAATCGATTCCCGTCCCCAAGAGTCCCGGGGATATCGCCTATGGTGGCACCATCAACGACTGGGGCGTGGTGGAAGGCCGCGTCAAACGCCCGGCCGCTGACAGCGCCCTTCAGCGGATCATCCGTCCCATCGAAAGCGCCCAGCAACTCAAGGCCCCGGTTCAGCGATTCACCGACCGGT
>JBDNHZ010000192.1:0-12928 GCA_041688515.1 Verrucomicrobiota bacterium | reverse complement strand
TAGCTGACTTGAACAGCCCAGGGAGTGATGGGGGTGCGCACCAGCGGCACCGAAAACAGGTTGCCCCCGACCAGAGTCGGCGTTTGTTGCGGTGACTGCAGCGCAAAGGTTGCTGACTGGAACAGGTAGGAGATCGACAAGACCTCCTGCTGCACGGTGATGACCGTCCTCTCCGGGATTGCCGGCACTGCCGGAAACGGGAAATTGGCGGGGATCGCGGAAGTCGCCGGAATCACCGTGGTGATGTTCCGGTTGTTGGCGCCGACAACGGTGTGGCTGACCGTGAACGAGGGGACCGTGAAGGCAGAACCTACTGATGTCGTGCCGTTGATGGGATCAAAGTCCGCCGTCAGGGTGCCAACGGCCCCGCGCTCGTTTAAAACAAAACCGGCGTTGTAGGTGAACAACTGACCGAGCGCGCCAGACGCCGTCAGCAGAAAGAACGGGAGGGGAAGGAACTTTTTCACAAGTTTCACTGGAGTCATGGGTTAAGGGCTGAACTGACAAACTGCTGCAATCACTTAGAAGCAACATTTCAGCCCTAGGATGTGCTTCGTTTGCCGGTGATCAGATAGCGGTCAAGGTTTTACTTCGCCAGATTGTGCTGATCGATGCCCGCGCCGACCGCGGCCGAGCGACCGGTGTTGATCCGTCACGGGCTGGACCTGGATGCGCAGGTGCTACCAGCAGACGATGAAGCTTTGCTGGAAGCGCGTCTGGCCGATCATCCTCTCCGGCCATGGTCATCACCCAGAGTGCCGCGTTGCCATGTAGGCATTGCCTGCCTAAAGTGCCTGCATGTCGGACAAGCAATACACCATCCGGGCGGTCCCCGCGGCCGTTGATCGCGCCCTGCGCCGACGGGCCCGGGAGGAGACCAAGAGCCTCAACACCGTCGCCGTCGAGGCGCTGGCCCGCGGTCTGGACCTTGAAGCCAGTCCCCGGGAGCACACCGATCTCGATGCCCTGATCGGCTCGTGGCAGAACGACCCCGCCTTTGACCGGGCGATCGCCGAGTTCGGACGCGTGGATGAGGAGGCATGGAAGTGAAGGTCGCCCTCGACACCAACGCCTACAGCGACTTCATGCGGGGCGACGCGGCACGGGTCCATATCATTCGCACCGCCCGACACCTCTACCTGCCGCTGATCGTGGTGGGTGAACTGCGGGCCGGCTTTGCTGCCGGGAGCCAGGAATCCGCCAATTCCGCCAACCTCCTGCGTTTTCTAAACAGCCCGAGGGTTTCCGTGCTCTTGCCAGACGAGCAGACCACGCATCACTACGCTCAGCTCTTTGCCCAACTCCGCCAGAAGGGTGTGGCCATTCCCACCAACGATCTCTGGATCGCCGCCCTCGCGCTCCAGCACCAACTGATCCTCTGCACATCCGACACGCATTTTCAGCATCTGCCGCAACTGCCCAGATGCTGAACTCGGCGGCCAAACTCGGTGAAGGGCGCAGAGCAGTCGTTCGCGGATTTTTCCGCAGCCCGAATCATCCGCGTCCATGAAACCCGGGCAAGCCCGGGTCGCAGCGATTCCATCAGGGTGATGCGGAGGCGGCAAAAGTCCGGCAATGATTTCATAGCCGATTTGCGGATCGGTAACCCCTGCGGCCGGGAGGCCGCTGGGGAAGCGTCTTGCCATCGGGGAGACATAGCATTGCACTCACCCAAAGCCGATGCCCTTCCAGGCAACCGGGTGCCGGACGTGCTCGCGGCCAATCTCAGGATCGTCCGGACGGTGGACGGAACCAAGCCGTCACCGCCCCCGCCGTCTCATCCAGTTTCGATTCGACCGCCCCTCACGGGGAAGCCGTCGGGGAAGCCCGAGCAGCGGTCAGGCACTCCCGACTGC
Source organism: Verrucomicrobiota bacterium (assembly GCA_041688515.1). Classification (GTDB taxonomy): domain Bacteria; phylum Verrucomicrobiota; class Verrucomicrobiia; order Limisphaerales; family UBA9464; genus UBA6176. Next base: position 11,072 of record JBDNHZ010000192.1, on the reverse strand, counting down.
GAGCGGTGCCCGTCGATCCAAGCCAGTGGACGCAGATGCCGCATCCTCGCTACCCGACGAACGTGAGAACGTGTCGGGCAGGAATGTTTCCAGCGGCCGGATCAGCACCGCGGCGAGCAGCATCGATGCGATCACGTCCGAAAGCCGGTGCGCGCCGACCGCCATCCGCGACCAGGCAACCAGCATCGTGAGCGCGACGGCCAGCGGTGCGAGCCGATGCCGGCGGCGAAGGAGCAACGCGGCCATCCCGGCGATCGTCGCTGTGTGGCCCGAAGGAAAGGCGTTGAAGGCGTGCGCACCGAACAGCCAACGGCCTTCATGGCGCAGTCCGTGCCATCCCTGCTCCACCAACGCACCGGGCCGTGTTCGCCCGGTGACGCTCCGCACAGCCGTGGCGGTAATCCCGATGATGGCACCGGCGACGAGGACCGCGGTCCAGGTCCTCCGCATCTGGGGGTTGCCCGCGAGATGGGCAACGATCGCCACGACCCCCGCGAAGCCCAGGACCCACGGCCAGTCCAACGCCGAGCTCAACCGACCGGCGATGGCGCGCAGGAAAGTTCCAGCCGGTTCCGCGACCGTCACGGCGGCGACGGGATCGAGCAGGAATGCCGTCGCCAGAATCGCAGCGCCGCACAAGACCAAGAGCCCCCGCACCATCGCCATCGCGCCAGACCGGGGAACCGGGACCAAGGGGCGTACAGGAGCGGACACGATGGATTCCATGTCGTTTCACCCTATCCAACCGCTCCGGTTCCGACCAAGCGCGGGACCGCTACAATCGCGCTCCAAACCCGTGACGCTCAATCTCGGGTGGGCGAACCCCACGCGCTCCGTCCCCCTTCTTCCTTTGCGTCCGCTGCGGAATCGTCATGGGATCCTGTGGCTGCCATTTCCAGATTTGGACTATCGTCGAGGAACCTTCAACGAGAGGTCCTTGAAACCAACACCGTGAACTCCCAGGAAGCTTTGCATTTCCGGTTGGCGACCGCGGAATGGGAGTTCTCCCAGATCCATCGCCTCAACTACCGCACCTTCGTCGAAGAGATCCCCCAGCATCCGCCAAATACCCAACGAAGGCTCGTCGACCAATTTCACCAGCAGAACACCTATGGGATCTGTGTGAAGGAGGGGTGCGTGATCGGGATGGTGGCATGGCGCGCGCAGCGGCCATTCTCCTTGGATCACAAGTTGCCGGACCTCGACCGCCACCTCCCGGCGGGTTGCAAGCCCTGTGAGATCCGGTTGCTGGCAGTTGAACCTGAACATCGTCGGGGGGGAGTCTTCCACGGGCTCATGGACCTGTTGGCGGAGCACTTTACCCGTGAAGGGCATGATCTCGGTTTGATCACCGGAGTGCTCGATCAGCAAAGGCTCTACCGACATCTCGGCTTCACTCCGTTCGGACCCGTCCTGGGGGCGGGAAAGGCATCATTTCAACCGATGCTCCTCCGGCTGGATCGATTCCTGGAACTGGCCAGGAAGGCGAAGAGATTCACTGTGCCCCCCCTCGGCAGCGGTGGAGGGTGAATCCTCGGTCTTGAAGGCGGTCACAGGATTGAGACTGTGCCGGGGAGCCAATCCTGCCTTCTGCCATGCCCAGCGAAACCATTCCTGAAAGCCCATCGACGCCCCCAACCGGAAGACCGTCGTCGGGCTCGTCGCACCTGGTCCACCGGGTCCACCTGTATCTCGGCCTGTTCCTCGCGCCGTGGATGCTGATGTATGCGCTGAGCACGCTTTTCATGGAGCACCGGCCCTTCGTGCAGTCGTTCTACGCCACGGAGAAGCCGCAGTTCACGGTTGAGCGCGAGATGAACGACAGCCGGACCTTGGCTCCGGGCACGACTCCGAAGTAGAAGGCGGCGTTGATGCTCCGGGATCTGGGACTGGAGGGACGCCACAACGTGCAGAACGCCAAGGACGGCGCGCCGATCGTGATCAACCGCCAGCACGCCCTCTCCAACCGGCGCATCAAGTTCGACCCCGCGACCCGCCGGATCACCGTCGAACGGGAGGAGTTTCGCAGCCTGAACTTCCTGGAGCGCCTGCACCGGCGGCGGGGATTCCAGGACCCCTATCTGATCGAGGAAACCTGGGCGTTCTCCGCCGATCTGACCGTGCTGACCTTTGTCTTCTGGGGTTTGTCCGGCATCTGGTTGGGGTGGGGCATCCGCCAGACGCGGGTCTGGGGCGGCCTGTGCCTGGTCTCCGGGATGGCCATGTTCGCCCTGTTCCTCGCCTTGCTCTGATCCAACCACGCGTATGACCTCGTTCGACCGCATCAACCGCCGGGCGCATCTCTTCCTCGTCCTCCTCCCGTGGGTGGTCATGTATGGAGTCAGCTCCTTCGTCATCAGCCATCACGCGACGTGGTTCAAGTCCGACAACCCGTCGGCATGGGAACCGGTCTTCGAGCGGCCTTTCCAGAAGTCCATCCCGGAACAGGCGAACCACTCGGGCGAGACCAACCGACAACAACTGCGCGCTGTCGCCACGGAGATTCTGCGCGAAAACGGTCTGGAAGGTGCCTTCTACGCTGAGCGACCGAATGCCGGGGAACTCCGGATCACCCGCACGACGTTCTTCGACCAGACGCGACTGACCTATTCCATCACGGACCATAAACTTCGGGCCGAACGGCAGCGGCTCACCTGGGACCAGGTCGTCCTGCGACTGCACACCTACACCGGCCACCACCAGCCTCTCTTCCGGAACAGGCTCTGGTCCTTCACCGTGGACCTCACCTGCCTCACGATCCTTCTCTGGATCGTGTCCGGGATCATCATGTGGTGGCGTATGGCCAAAGTGCGGATCTGGGGAGCGATCGCGCTCGGGGGCGGCATCGCTTCGTTCCTGCTGCTGGTCTGGCGTTTTTGAAACTCCAGCCGAGCCAACGGCTACGAACGAGCCGCGCGTCGGGGACGGTCCACGCCTTGGACGGACCTGCTCATCGAGTGCTTCCAGGTCGGCTTCCAGCGCCTGTTGCTCGAACCAGGTAGACTCCAGGGTGCGATGGCTTCGTGCGAAAGAACTCCGGTCTCAACCGCTCAACGAGTGGGCGAGCGTCGGGCCACAGGCGGGTTTGCACGGACGGCACATCTTTCAGCAAGGCGGTCCACCCCTCGAATTGCCAGTCCGCGTGATGGGTCCTGTCCGCCCTTGGCGGAGGACCGCTTGAGCCTGGACTTGGCAAGTCCTCGTCGCTGGACGCAGGGTCTTCCCAGTCCTTTGATGCCACGGCCCAGTCATGAGTCAGCACACCAACATCTCCACCGGCCGGCTCACCCGCGAGCCTTTGCAGGGACTCGTCAGCATCGTTATTGCCTCTTACGGACGCCCGGAGTTGGTGAAAAGGGCCATCGATTCCGCCCTGTCCCAGTCCTACCCGCACATTGAGGTCATTGTGGCGGACGATCTGGCGGCGGATCACTGTCACGCAGAGGTTCAGGGAGTGAAAGACCCTCGCTTCCGGTTTCATCTTCAGGATGGGCGGGTGGGTTGCTGGCAAAACTGGACCACGGCAATCCGCATGACCCGAGGCGAGTTCATTGTCTTCCTTGGAGACGATGACTGGCTGTCGCCGACGTTCGTTGAAGACCATCTGGTTGCCTTGGCAAAGGTGACCAATGCCGAGGTTTCGTTCTGCTCCATGCACGAGATCCTTGAAGACACGAGCACATTGCGGACGATCGACCCCGGAGTCCCCATCCTCAACGAGGTTAGCGCAACTGATTTCCTGTCGGCGGCGCTACGCCATGAACTCTTCTTCGGGGCTGCCTTGTTCAGAGCCGGGATGGCAATGGAAGTATGGGAGGAAACCAAGCCAGATGACTACGTAGCGGATTATGGGCTGATCCTCAGGCTGGCCGTTCTCAGAAGCGTACCCTGCACCCGTGTCAGCGGCCCAGTCTACTTCAAGTCGGTCCACCCGGGGCAGTTGAGCCAGAAGTATACCGAGGTCACCCAACTGCGCCTTGGGCTCCTGCTTCGAATCCGGGATCTCATCCCCGATGGAAAGAGACGGCGTATGGTCAGCCACTTCGCAGCGCACGAATCCATCCTACTCGCGAGACATCACGCCGCTGCCGGCGACCTCCAGACCGCCCGCCGCCAACTGGCTGCCGCCCTCCAAATCAGTCCATCCACGGCGCACGCGTGGAGCCAATTCCTGCAGTCCTACCTCACGCCATCGCGACTCGCCCGCACCGCCCGTACCCAGCGTGGCCTGCCCGCGTGAAGCTTTCCTTGTTCCCTGGCCAAACCCTTGAGTGCGCCTCGGTAGTTCCGGTAGCCCGAATTCACTCGAGTCATGCCCCACTCCCAAAGGTCATGGACGGCCAACAGACTTGTCTGAAGGCACCACGCGAGACAGTCTCCGCCAGATGGATACTTCGCTGTCGGATTGCGCTTTAATCCTGCTTCCCCGGATCTCGGATTCGCGCGGATCCCTCAGTTTTGTTGAGATTGGCAGCCACGTCCCGTTCCATGCAGCGCGTCTCTTTTACCTGTATGGCATGCCCCGGAATACCGTCCGAGGCGGCCATGCCCACCGTGAGTGCGCGGAGTTCCTGATCGCGCCGGAGGGCGAGTTTGAGATCACCCTTCACGACGGCGTCGCCGAGCAAACTTTTCTGCTGAGCCAGCCTGATCGGGGGCTCCACATCCCATCGGGGCTCTGGATCTCCCTGCGATCGCTCACGGATCGAGGCATCGTTACAGCACTTGCAAGCGCGCCGTACCTGGAGGCCGACTACCTGCGCACCTTCGATGAATTCCTCGCATGGAAGCGGGAACAGGTCACCCAGCTCCGTCTCGCCGCGGGCCCACTTCTATTGCGGTCCTACCAGGTCTCGGATGCAGCCTCATTCTCCCAGTCCGCCATCCGTTCCGCGGCTGAAGTCGGGCAATGGTTGGCATGGTGCACCCCAGCCTACGATGAAGCGGTGGCGACACGCTACATTCGCGATGCCGCCTGCGACCGGCTTGGCCGGAAGGCATTTTCGTTCGGCATTTTTCAGGCCGGAGAGGATGGTTGCCATCTTGGGGGGGTCGCTCTCAACCGGATCGACTGGGCTGGACGCTGCGCCAACCTCGGCTACTGGGTCGCGACCCACGCGGCCGGCCGTGGAGTGGGCTCTCTGGCGGCCGAACGCATTTGCCGGTTCGGATTCGAAGAGCTCGGACTCGCTCGCATCGAGATTCTGGTTGAAGTCGGCAACGCCCCAAGCCGGGCGGTCGCACTGCGGATCGGAGCCCGACCCGAGGGCATTCTCCGCAATCGCCTCCAACGTGGCGGAACCAGTGCGGACGCGGAACTGTTCAGTCTGCTCCCCGGCGAACTGACCTCCGCCGCACGCGCCACGATCCCATGATCCCGTTCCTTAATCTCAAAGAAATCAACGCTCGCCATCGTACCGAACTCCTCGCAGCGGCGGCGCGTGTCATCGATTCTGGCTGGTTCATCCACGGTCGTGAACACGAGGCCTTCGAGCGGGAGTTCGCCGCCTTCCATGGACCGTGCCACGCCATCGGTGTTGCCAATGGTCTGGACGCTCTCACTCTCGTGCTCCGGGCTTGGATCCAGTCTGGCCAACTCCATGAGGGCGACGAAGTCATCGTCCCAGCCAATACCTACATCGCCTCCGTCCTCGCCATCACCGAGAACCGCCTCGTTCCGGCCTTCGTGGAGCCGGACCCATCAACGTTCAACCTGGATCCCGCGCGACTCATTCATGCGCTCACGCCGCGGACCCGGGCCATCTTGCCGGTTCACCTCTATGGTCAGGCGGCCGACATGCCCCAAATCATGGAGTTCGCCCGACAACACGACCTGAAGGTCCTAGAAGACTGCGCACAGGCACATGGTGCGCTTCTTCACGGGGTTCGCGTCGGCCTCTGGGGCGACGCCGCCGGCTTCAGCTTCTATCCCGCAAAGAACTTTGGAGCTCTCGGTGACGGGGGAGCCATCGTCACGCGAGACGACGCCCTCGCCAATCATCTTCGGGCGCTCCGCAACTACGGATCCGACATCAAGTATCAGAACCGATACCAAGGGCCGAATTCCCGGCTAGACGAATTGCAGGCTGCCCTCCTGAGAGTGAAGCTTCCCCACCTCGATTCAGACTACGACCGCCGGCGCGTTATCGCCAACCGCTTCCGCACACGCATCCGGAATTCCGCAGTCCGACTCCCTGTCGTCGCTGGGAACGAAGACAGCCACGTCTGGCACCTCTTTGTCGTACGGGTTGAATTCCGGGAATCGTTCGTCCAACACCTGACCGCCTCGGGCGTCCAGACCGGCATCCACTACCCCATCCCGCCACACAGGCAGGAGTGCTATCCCCAGTTCCACGGCCTCGAACTCCCCATCACCTCGGCCATCCATCGCGAGGTCATCAGTCTGCCCATCAGCCCAGTCATTTCCGATTCCGAGGTCGACGCGGTCATCGACGCCGTCAACCGCTACCAAGCCCCGCAGCCATGACCCCGCCCGTCGGGTGACCGCCAACCCGCACTTCACTCCCCCGGATGGGGTTACTGGCCGAGATGCCCGGAGCAGGCGCACCTTGAAGATTCAGGCGCGCGACTCCGGCAAGATCGTGCCGCTCCGAATCAGGCGAACCCCGGACACCGATTCCAAGGAGGGAGTGGATGCCAAGGGAGAGACCACACGACGATGAATCCGGGCGCGGTGGAAGTCCCGGTGAGCTTCCCGGCCGAATCCAAGGTCACGGTCCAACTCTGGACGCGGAGAAACGAGACGCGCTCGGCCGGGAGGTGACGCTGCACCTCCGGCCCGCGGCTCATTCCTTGAGGCTGATGAGGTTCTGAACCTCTTTCACGCCATCGACCTTACTGGCGACTTCAGCCGCACGGGTCTTCTGGTCGTAGGAACCAACAAAGCCGCTCAGTTGCACGACGCCCTTGAAGGTGGCGACGTTGACATCGCCGAACTTGAAACGGGGATCGTCGGCCAGCGCTTTCCGAACGCTGGAGGACACCGAGTGGTCGTCGATCATTTCCCCGGTACTTTGCCGGGTGCGACTGCCGGTGTGGCAGCCCGTGAGGGTGCCGAGCGCGGGCAGGGCGCAGAGAACGAGAATCAGGCTCGCACTGCGCAGTGCCTGAGAAAGACGGAGGGGGGAAGAGTTCATGGGGAGATGACGGTATTAGTGAAGGGCTGTCCGCTGACCGAAGCGGGGACGCCCTGCGAGCAAGACCCTCCGCGGGAACCGGGAACGGTGCCATGGGGTGTTCTCCGGCCCGGCCGCGGGCCGGCAATGCGCCCCCACAGGGTTACTCCCCATACCGCCATCCAGTTGACCGCCGCCATTGTGGGGAGCTGAAAGCGGGTCCCGGCTGACGAGGGTCACTTGCCCGCCGAGACGGCTCCAACAGCGCGGACAGGACAACTCATATCATTCAAGGAATCAGGCCATGATCCACAACACCAAGGAACTCTGCGGTCATAAGCTCTCCGCGACCGACGGCGACATCGGACGCGTGAAAGATTTCTATTTCGACGACCAGTCGTGGGCGATCCGCTATGTGGTCGCCGACACCGGCACTTGGTTGAGCGGCCGCGAGGTGCTGCTGGCACCCCGTTGCTTTGGGCCGCTGAACCCGACGGAGCAGCAGTTTTCCGTGAAACTGACCCGCAAGCAGATCGAGGACAGCCCCGCGATCGACACCCATCTGCCAGTCTCCCGCCAGATCGAGTTGGAATACTACCGTCACTACGGTTGGAACGGCTACTGGGAAACCGAGGCCTTCCGGGGCATGGCCAATGTCGCCCCGCCCTTGCCGCCGGAAGCGGCGGAAAGTCGGCCGCATCACGGACACAACCAGCGCGAAGACCTCCACCTCCGGAGCGTCAACGCCCTGACAGGCTACGCCATCGAAGCCAAGGACGGCACTCTGGGCACGGTGAACGGCTTCCTGGTGGACACGCAGAGCTGGCTGGTCAGGCAGATCGCGGTCGAAACCGGCCACTGGTATTCCGGCAAGGAGATCCTGATTCTTCCCTCCGAGGTCACGCGGATCAGCTTCGATGAATCGAAGGTGTTTGTGAACCTGACCAAGGCGGACCTGGAGCACACCAAGGAACACCAAGTCGCGAAGGCGACCTGATGGGCAACGCACGGTCTGGCGGAACGGCACTGGATTGGTGAGGCCGCCCGGTGCCGTGGTCACTTCCAGCGACCCGCCTGCGCGTCAGGGGAGTTCAACGACGCGATAGAACCGGTGCGTCCGGTCAATCATGCCGTTGAATTGAACCTTTCCACCCGCGGCAGTTTCGCGTGACTGCTCCGTCCAGAAGTTGGGCTCGTCCGCGGCTTCCAGACGGAATCGTCGGCCGTCTCCGGCTGCGGCCCACAATTGAAAGCTGGCCTCGTCCTTAAGGATGAACTGCAAGACCAGCGGCGTCGGTTCGACAACGGCGATGATGGCGGAGGCCGTGGTGCTGAGACCGTCTCCGTCGCTGGCCTTGACCGTGATGAGGTGGTCTCCCCCGGGTGGCCGATCCCAGGACCAGCGGAACGGAGCCTCCGTGGTCTGGCCAGTTTCTGCCCATTGGCGAAAAACTCCACCAAGCTGAGGTCACCATTGGAGTCGTCCACCTCGGCTACGAACCGGATAGGATCGGGTTCGAGGAACCTTCGCCCCACCAGCGGGAACAGGAGCGCCACCGTCGGCGGCTGGCTCACCGGCAGGGGCGGAAGCCAGGCCGCCGCGGGAATGGCCTGTTCTGGCTGGCGGGAGCTGGACCATGCAATCTGGAGACCGCTCCGCCCCCGTTTCCGAAGTACTCGATCCGGATGGGCGTCGGCTATCCCGCCTGCAGACCGATCGTCCCCCGATGGATCGTCGGGGCCTGATCGATCCATTTGTCGACGATCAAGCGGTTGCTGACGTAGAGACGGAACCCGTCGTCCACCGTGGCAATGAAGGGATAGGTCTCGGTGTATTTCGGGGTGATGTTGCCAATCCAGCGGACCGAGAAGGCGTCGGGTCCAATTTCAGGCGCAGGCGAGCCATTCCACCAGTCAAAATTCACCATGGGATCCAGCCGCGTGAACTTCTTCCCAGTCAGGTTGATTTCGTCAAAATAATCTCCCAACAGGCCACCCCCCGAGGTGGCATCGAGGACGGAGATCGTCGCGGTGGGCGAACTGCCGGTGACGCCCAGGGAGTCGGTGGCCAGCGCGCGGAGTTCATGGCTGCCTGCGGAGGCGACGTTCCAGGTGAGTTGGTAGGGGGACTCGGTGGCTTCGCCCAATTTCTGGTCGCCGGCGTAGAATTCGACCTTGGCGATGGATCCGTTGGTGGTCTGGGCACGCGCGGTCAGGACGATCTTCGCCGGCGACTGGTACAGACGGCCGGTGGCCGGGCTGGCCAGGCTAACCTCGGGCAAGCCGGTCAACACCCCAATCCAGGCTGCCAATGTATTCACCGCGTCCGAGTCAACGAAGTTCTTGGCCAGCGGCGGCATGCGGTAGGATTCCGTGGCGGTGCTCAGTCGCCGGTACATGACCCAATGTTCCAGGTCCTTCGGCACGACGATCCGGGGACCGGGAACTCCGAGGGTGTCCACCACCGATCCACCCAGGATCAGCGACGCGCCCAACGGGGTCTCAATGCGGGCGTCCCATTCGGACTGGCAAGCCGGTCCTCCAGGGCGATGACAGTGCGAGCAATTCGCGTCGAGATAGGAGCGGTGCCCGCTGCGCAGCAACGGGAGGCGCGACATCCATTGCCGCACGTGCTTCACCTCCGCCCGCGAAGAATCTGAGCGTGCGAGCGCTCATGACGTGTCCCTCGAACTAACATTCATTAGGCCGACGGACGCTCCCAAACAGGTGGCTCTCCGAGGAGGTAGGCGGCCATCGAACGTCGGTTGGGGTGGATATGGAAATCATCGTAGCAGAGCATTCGGAGAATGGGATCCGGACGCTAATACCAGCTCGCCCAACCGAGTGGAGAATCTCCATTCATATCCCTCGATTTGATATTCGCTCGCGCATCCAGCAACAGCTGAATCGTTTCCTCCGTGCCAAAGGCCGCAGCACGGTGCAGGGGTGTGTCCCCTTTGGTTCGGAAATCCCGCATGAAACCGCCCGTCGACGCGGATGGCTTGGTCTCACAATTGGGATTTGCACCGGCACCGAGAACCACCTTGAGCACCAGGTCGTGCGCCAGCCGATTGGGGGTCCAGGGCGTCGCGTGCAGCGGTGACTCTCCGGTATCCGGCAGCGTCTTGTTCAATCAGAAACTGACACAGCCGCCAATGTCCGTGAAACGCTGCCCCGTTGAGATCGAGCCACGGCCGGAGCCCAGGGGGTCGCCGCGGCAGTCCCGGCCGCATCTTCCAGAACGTTCCGGCACTCCACCAGCAGAACGCTGGAAGTGAACAGCCCAATCCATATGACTTGGAACTTGTGCGCGTTCATATTGCCGAACGACCCAGTCTCAGCGACGGCAGCCACGAGGCGCGCCAATGGCAACCCCGCACCTGCGGAACCCCCCGCTCCCACTTCGCGGGGGCTTCGCCCGTGGTGACGACAGGCTCGTCGCGGAGCACCTGCTCCGGGTGGCTGATCACCCTCACCCTTCGCCCCCTCGCCGCGCGTAGGATCCAGTCTGATCCCGATGAGATCTTCGATCTCGCCCGGGTCCATCACCTCTCTTCCGACATCCTCGGGCATTCGGAGATGTGTTGGTGGCTACTCCACCTCATCCACGAGAGCAAGCTCTTGGACTCATTGCCGCATCGGGAGGGCGCATCTTGATACTGCCCCCATGCGCAGAGTGGATTCTCGGGCCTTGCCGAGACGGGGGTCTTTATCCCGGAGGGATGCGAGCGACTAGCCCGGGGTCAGCGAAGCGCCACCCGAGGATCATCGCTGAAACGCCTCCGGCGTAGAGCGGCCTGGGGCGGCACCGCCTCGAACCGCAAGCCCAGCGTGGGGAGCGTGCAGACCGTCCATTTCCGCGTTCAAGGCCCCCCCGACCGCGATCACGCTTTGCAAAGTGTGATTGCCCAACCAAATCGCGTGACGCATTGGGGG
>JBDNHZ010000026.1:0-21378 GCA_041688515.1 Verrucomicrobiota bacterium | reverse complement strand
TCAAGCGCCTGCTCGACCGGTTCGAAGGTCGCCTCCAATACGTTCTCGTCCTCAACCAACTTCGCGGCGACGACTTCACCATCCTGCGTGAGTCCGGGGAGCTGGACCGGGCCCGTGCCTTCGGAGCCCGGGTGATCACCCTCCGCCATTTGCACGACACGGTGATCAACAAGATCGACGCCACCAGCAGCAGCTTCTGGGCGGCGCAAAATGCCGCTGACAAGGCAACCACCGGCCTGGGTTTGATGGAGCGGCAGCGGGTGAAGACCTGGATGCGCGACACCTACCAGCAACTGGACGCAGCGCAGGTCTGAGCTCCGGGGCCTACTTTGTCCCGCGGAGAAAGTCCGCGGCCCCCTCTTCGATGTCGGGCCTGCCATCGCCGTCCCCGTCCAGTTTCATCAAATCGAGATGGACATACGGCCGTTGATAGGCCTCCTGCCCGCCACCCGCGTAGCTCACCCACAACCGGAGTGCCGTGCCATCAAACACGGCGTTCATCACGTTGCCACCCTTGATCGGGATCGAATTCGCCAGAGCGATCATCGCGGGGCCGTCGAGCTTCCCCTGCCCCTTCTTCAGGATCGGGAAGGCACCACGTCCCTCGTCCTGGTAGACCACGCAGGAAAGGACCTCCGGTGCGAGTTCATCGGTGGCATCGGCGTCCTTCCAGACCCGGACCTGTTCGACATCCCGACTGCGTGTGTCCGTACGGATCTTCACGGCACGCTTCTCGCCCCGTCCGTCCCTAAAGACGAAGTGGTACCGCTTGGTCTGGGGTTGGCGATGGAAGATCTCCAGAGCCTCACTCATCGAACCCGCGTCATAGAGCAGGGTGCGGAACCAGGCGGTAAAATGCGGTGCATGCACATCGTAGGGAGCCTCCTTGCCCGAGGCGTCGCCCATCTCCGATAGAACAATCCCGGCCGTATTCATGCCGCAATGGGCACCCACCAACCCGGCGAAGGTCGGGGTCACATGCGCCCGTCCCTGATCGGGCAGCCGCACCAGCAACACCGGGAATTCGTGCGCCCCCGCCTCCAACGACCAGTCCAGATTGCGGGTCTGATACAGGTGACCATCCACGGTGGCCGATCCCCATGCCGCCACACTGCTGCAGGAATAGGGCATCAGGAGGGGCAGACAATGCGCATGTTGCAGGAGGCGGACTGGCAAACCCGCCCCATTGGCCGCGCCCAGGATCTCCTGTTCTACCCGGTCATCCGTGTAACCGGAGGTCGCCGCCCACACCTCGTCGAGCGTGGCATCGTCGACCTTCAACTCCTGCTTGAAGCCGGCCACCGCCGCCGGGACAAACGTCCGCATCTCCTCGCGCATCAGATGGCCAAATTGCCAACCCATCTGATAAGGTGTGCCGCCCACGACCACGACCGGGACGCGGACCGATCCGTTGGTGACCGCCGTCCGATAGCCCGCTCCAAAGCCACCCGGAGCAGCGGCAAAGATCGCCGGACCGCTCTTCCGGGTCACCGCGATCGCCTTGTCTTCCGCGAAGGCCAGTCCCATTGACCCCACCAACGCCCCAGTCAGGAACACGGACGGCAACCCTCTCATTCCTCGATTCACACGCATCCCTTTGACCTACGTGGTTGAACCCTCGGTTGGCAACAGCGGATCTGCCTCCGCTAACCCGCCACCGACAGGTCCGCCAACTCCGGATTGAGGAAGGCCTCCCGCTTATCAATCCAGCGCCGGAGTTTGGACATGGCCCCGTTCTGGATCTGACGGATGCGCTCTCGGGTGACACCGAACTCGACGCCCACCTCTTCCAGAGTCTTCTCCGCGCCGCCATCCAGTCCGAACCGGTACCGCAGGATGGTCTGCTCCCGCGCATCCAGGCGCTCCACGAATTCCCGGATCATGGCGCGCGACTGTTCGGACTGCACGCACTGGTCGGCAGGGAGCATGGCTTCATCCCGCACCCGCTCTGAAAACGTCGTGTCGTCCTCCTCGCCAATGGGCGCATCCAACGAAGCCGTCCGCTGACTGGCCTCCATCAACTCAGTGACGCGGCGCTGGGTCATGCCCATGGCCTCCGCGAGTTCGGCATCCGAGGGCTCCCGTCCCAACTCTTCCCTCAGGCTCAGGGCCATTCGCCGGATCTTGGCGATGCGATCCACCAGATGGACCGGCACCCGGATGGTCCGCCCCTGGTTGGCAATGCCGCGCTTGATGGATTGCTTGATCCACCACGCCCCGTAGGTCGAGAGCTTGGCACCCTTCTTCGGGTCAAATCGCTGCACGGCGCGCATCAGCCCCATGTTCCCCTCGTTGATCATGTCGAGCAGGGGCAATCCCATACCCTCGTAATCATGGGCAATCTTCACGACCAGACGCAGGTTCGCACGGATCATCCGGTCTCGCGCCTCCGCATCCCCCTGCTGGATCCGCTCCGCCAATTCTCCCTCCTCTTCGATCGTCAGGAGGGGAGTCTCGCTGATCTCCCGCAGATAAATCCTCAATACAAAATCCCCGCTCAAACCTCCCCGGACCACCGTCACCGGCGGCACGGTGTCCACGGACTCCCTCGGAACATGCATCACCGGCAACACCACGGGCCCGGGCCGAGCCGACCGCTCGCGGTGTCGTAGCGTCGGTCCACGCCGGCCATTGGAAACCGTGCGGACCCCAGAACGACCGCTGGCCTTGGCCTTGATCACTGAACGTTTCATCGCCATGCCAGGATCAAAAGCAGCCGGCCTGCCAACGCGCACTTCCGGGGCTGAATCCAGCCCGCGCGACACCTTGGCGGGCCAGAAATCGGGTGTTGTCAGAAAACCGACGTCATTCCCGGAAACACCGTGATCGAAGGCCGGTCAATTCCTGACCGACGGATCGTGGGTATCGGCGGGCCGGAGCTCCTTCGGAGAGGGCTCAACCTCAGTCATTCGGACTCAGCAAGGCCCGTTGCCACGGCAACTGGTCTTCCACCGCACCGGGATCATTCCGGGCCAGGGCGTACAAGGTCGCCTTCGAAGCGATGAGGGTCGGGTCGATTCCCAACTCCGACGCCCGCTGATCGCGCACCACCCGCAATTCTTCCACCCGGTCCAACTCCTTCTTGGTCATCCGCCGCACCCGGACGCGGACATGGATGGGACGATCTGAATCAGGAACTTCCAGGCCCCGTTCCACGGCTTCGATGACCCCATGACGACGGCGCGGCGTGAGATAAGGCGGCAGCTTGAGGCCGCGTGCGCTCTGGCGATCAGCGGCGTCCGCCGCGATCTCGCTCAACGATTCGTGTCGGAGGATGAAGAATGGAGGTTTGTTGGAGCGGACCGCATCCCGTTCGCGCCAATGCCAGAGCTCGCGGAGGATGGCGAGGCCGAGGGGATCGAGTTTGTCCTGTCCCTTCATGCGCCAGACGCCGTCGAGATCCACCTGTTCGGCGCGGGCACAGTCATGGATCAACCGGGCGCAGGTCTGGCGATGCCACTCATGGCGGCCTTGAGCCACCAGACGCTGATGCAGGACGTCAGCCAATTCGTGCAGGTAGCGCACGTCATTCAGCGCGTACTCCACCATGCGATCGGTGAGGGGGCGACGCCCCCAGTTCGCCTTTTGGGCTCCCTTCTCCAGCGTCACCCCAAGCAATTGGGTCAGACAATCGTTCAATCCGAACTTCGGTTCTCCCAGCAGGCGCGCCGCCCACATGGTGTCGAAGATGGCGGTGGGCCTGAAATGATGTCCCTGAAAGAGGAGGCGTAGGTCGTAGTCCGCCGCGTGGAAGATGATCTCCCGATCATCGAGGGCCTCCCAGAGCGGCTCCAGATGGAGGTCCGCGAGCGGGTCGATCAAGACGGCCTCACCCGGAATGGCCAACTGGAGCAAACACAGCTTCTCTGGGTAGGCGTGAAGCGAATCAGCCTCGGTATCCAGACCCACCCACGGGGCCTGCCTGAGGCGGTTCGCGAAATCCTTCAACTCTTCCGTACTGCTGATCACCAGCCTCCGAGCGTGCGGATTCTTCCTTGGTTTGGGAATTCTGAATTCAGCCTAAACGAGCGGGGCGTAGTCGGACACCGTCCCACCTGGGAGCGCGGGCGTCCTCGCCCGCTGCCTTGCACCACAAGCCCAAGCGGTCCCGCCATGCGGGACCGCACCCCCAGGAGGGTGACACCCCGGAACGCAAAAACGCCAAGGACCGTACCCCTTTGGCCCCTGGCGTTCCTTCGATCTCCTCTCCCGACCCGTGCCATTCCCCACCACCCACCCGTTGAAAAAGGGATCGAACCCCGGCATCCTGATTCAGATCCGTCCTCGGGCACCATCCGACTTTGGACGTAGTTCTTGCTATGCCCGGGACCATTCCAGAGCGGGCCTCAGTCCACCACGGTCTCGGATCGGAAATATCGGGGGGTTTGCCCGGGCTGAAAGCGGAGGCTTTCCTCCCGAGCGGCCCCGGCCGGGTAGCGGACCACCGGCACCCAGGGTCCCTCGGTCGGGAAGGTCCGCCCCTGGATCTCCACCGCCACCCCGACGCCCAGGGCCTGGCGCAGCACGATTTCGCCCTCTTCCAATCCCGCCATCAACGGATCGGGGGCTCCGAGCGACGCCGCATCCACCCGCCCCGGGGAACCGGACACCCGGGCGCTGGCCACCCAATTCGTTCCCTGGGCGGCCGCTGCCGGCGTGAGATCCTCCCGGACGGGCACCAGTGAAAATCCAAGATCCGCAGCAGCCACCGACCAGGCCGGGGCGTACGCGAGGGAGAGGACCGTCTCCAACAACGCGCCCTTCACCACCAGCGTTTCTCCCTCGTTGGCCAGTCGCCCGGAGAATTCTCCCAGAACGTTGGTCACGCCGGGATAGCGCTGGGCGAAGGTAGTCCGGTTCGCCACCACCACGCCGCGAGCACCCGGTGCCAGCGTTCGCACCGTGTTGGTCGGCGTGACCGAAAACCGGACCGCGCCTTCCAGTGCGATTCCGGTCAGGTTCAGGGGGGTGCCTCCACCGTTGGCCAGCTCGACGAATTCAAACTCCTCCGGCCCCCCATCGGGACCGTCCAACGGTGCATAGTGGATCTCCGTGACGCGGAGGGGCATCGGATCCGTAATGAACGTTCCCGCGTTTTCCCCCGACCAGATCGAGCGCAGCGGGGGGTTTGCCACCCCGGTGCGCGCCGTGTGCGATGCATTGTACGACCGCGCCCGGATCCGGAAGTGATGCGGCACGGGGATGGGTCCGGTATAGGCCCGGGCGGACCCCGAGATCCCTCCCCCGGGAAGGCGTGGGTCGGTGCCGTTGGTCGTGTAGTAAAGGGTGGTCCCGGCCGGAACAGTCCAGGTCACGGTCGAACCGGGAGTGACCACCCCGGGCACCGAGACGAGCACGGGCTGGCGGACGAATTGCGAATCCATGAACGCCACGCGGGCCCGGATCCAGTTCTTCATCAGATCGACTTCGCCTTGGTACGTCGCGGTCCGTGGCGAGGCACCCCAGCGGGCCCAGTCGCGAGTGGCGGCACGTCGCACCTGATTGGCTTGTGAATCCACCAGCGCCAACAGGCTGGCGTCGCTCATCTCGGACCGACGCAACTCGTGATACCGGTCGATATAGGCCTGGAAGAATTCGAGGTCGGTGAACATCCGGCCCCACCACGGAAAATTGAAAAAGTCCGTCCCCCGGTCTCCCACCTGGGACGTCCACGTCGAGGGATTGGCGTCCCGCCCGTCGGTCGAGCCCAAGGCACGATCAAAGTCCCAGAGCGGACCGAATTCGAGCCGGCCCTCGCGACGTTTGCCGAAGTAAGCACTCAACCGGAGGGCATCGACGTTGAAGGCAAAGGTGTTCAGCAGATGATGTTCAATCCACGAGGGAACATCGACATAGGCCCGGTAACCGGACACCGGATCCCGGTAGTTGGCCCCATTGAGCGCGTTGCCGAAGGCGTTCAAGTATTGGTTCAGGTAGGTCAACTGGGGTGCCCGGGCCGGGTCACGCAACTCCGACTCTTTGGGCTCCACCATGCCAAAGGTCATGCCCCCAGCAGAGATTCCTGAATCCCCGGGATCCAGGCGGTCGATCTTCATGAGGTACCCCCCCGTGACCGAGGGTGCGGTGAGGTTCTGAGGCTGCAAGGAGCCCAGGTCCACCCGGTCGCCCCCGATCTCGATCCGTTCCATCGCCACATAGACTCCGCTGTAAGTGGCGTACTGGATGGTGCCGGTGCCGCTGGTGACCATGAACACCTCGCAGAACCGGGTCTCGGGCGAATACCGACCGATGTTCCGGCTCAACTGGTGCATGTAGGCATTGTGAATCAGCACCGGCTCAAAAAAATTGGGTGCGTACATCACCCAGTCGGCCTCCTTCGGCATGCCCAGGAACCGCTGGCCATCGTCGTTCTCGAACTCATCCAGGAACTCCACCCGCAGGCTCGCCTTCTCCAGTCCCTCGGTGCTCGAACCCCGTACGGAAATCCCGGCACGCCCCACCATGGCCGGCGGGTTGGTCAGCACCGTGATGCCATTGGTGCCGGGCTCGAAGACCTGGAAGAACGCGGGAACACGGGTGTTCGCCGGCGGACGCCCCCGATTGAAATCGTGGATGATCACCACCGGCAGATCCGAGGTGAAACGGGCCACCGTGGGCGCGAGGGCCAACTGCACGTGCGACGACGGACGTCCCGGCAGCAATCCGGGAGCGTAGGCCCGCGCCCGGACCTGAACCGTCTGATTGCTCAACGCCAACGGCCCGGCCCACACGGGGGAGCTTTCCCCCGGCAGGGTTCCGTCCAGCGTGAACCGGATGACCGCTCCCGCTGGAGGTATCCCGGCGTTGGTTGGGAAAGCCAGGTTCAGGGACCGCGGAGTGGAATAGGTGCCACTGGGCGGATTCCCCACCACGTCCGGAGCGAAGCCAGGACCGCCCACCGCGTTGGGCCCACGCGGCGTCGGCTTGGGCAGAAACCCGTCAATCGTCGTCCCTGGCAACCGGCCATACGCCACATCCGGACGTTGCTGCGGATAGGCGGGCGCGAAACTCGAAACCATTTCTCCCGCCGGTGAAACCAGGGCCAGAAACTCGCCGTCCTCCGACAACCGGAAGTTCGTGTGCAACGGTGCCGCCGGATTAGTCCGATCATTTCCGCTCGCCCACACCAGGGCATACCCCCGGGCCGGCACCGCCAGAGCTGGAAAGACCCACTTCCGCAATCGGCCCGACTCGTCCGTCAGCGACCATCCGGCAAGCGAGGCTGCACTCGATCCCGGGTTGTGGATCTCGATCCAGTCCGATCGCCGCCCATCGTCATCCCGGATCCCCAGATCGCTGTCGGCCATGAATTCGTTGATCCGAAGCGTGGGGACCGCCTTCGGATCGATCGTGTAGGTCCAATTGGTCGGCACCAACGGCCGACCGACCGAACTCAGGTCGCGGATTCCGTGTCCGATACGGAATCCCACGGACACCGGCCCCGGGGCCGGAGGCGTGACCGTGAACAGATATTGGCCCGGCGCGAGGAGACGGAAATCGGTCGCCCCTTGTCCGTTGACCTGGAGGTCCGCCGCTTCGACCCCGGTGACCGCTTCGGAGAACTGGACTTCGATGGACGACAGATCGGGCACCACGGCTCCCGGTTCCGGCAGGATCACCTGCACCTGAGGATCCTCCTCGTCGCGGTTGGCCGAGAGGATTGCCCGAAAGACCAGGTCGCTGCTGCCCAGGCTGGCATTGAAGACCTGGACTGCGAGGACGTTCTCCCCCGCACGCAACGCCGGACCAACCCCGCCCAGCGGATAGTCGTTTTCTGCCGCCGGTTCCGGCACCGCTCCGGACGCGGTCCTCTCCAATCCCAGTTCGCCTTCCGGGACGTTGTAGCGCGCCACCTGCTGCCCGTTGATCCAGGCGATGAACCCGTCGTCACATGCCGCCCGCAGCACGAGATCCCGGACATCCGCCGTCGAGGCCAGACTGAATCGGGTCCGCACAAAATAGCTGGTGAACACCCCCTGCATTCCGTCGATCAACGAACCGCTCAGATCCTCGCCGTAAAAGAGCGGCAATGGACCGGAGCTCCAGGCCGCATCTGAAAAACCGGGACGACGCCAGGCCGTGGTGTCCGGCGTCGATGCCTGACTGGACCCTGGGAGCCGCTGCCAAAGCGCGCCGACAGGCACCAGATCGACCGGGGCAGCCGTCGCGGGAGCGCTGCCGATCAGGGCCCCCAGCAGAGCCACGACAACCGTCCCCTTCCAAATCCAGTGATTCCGTTTCATTCGTCAGTCGCTTCCCCTCACTCAAGACCCCATTCCGGGCGCGCTTCGACCCCTCAGGGGACCAGCGCAGCCCGGGACCTGTCATGCGGTAGGGACAGCCTATCCTGAGCACGCCCTTTGCCAAGCGGCAGGACGATTCATTGACGGAGCTTTGGAGGGACGAGTTCCACGAGTCCGTGAACGTTCCCCGCCCGATTGAAATGAGCCTCGTCACCTCGTCTCCTACGGGTAGGAGACGACGTCAGGAGACTCTGACTTCCATTCGGACGCGACTCGGCCCATTCCAAACACCCATCGGTCAAAGGGAAAAAAGCGGTCGAGCCCCAAGAATTTTGGAATCCGGAATCAATTGTATTGGTTCACCTGACGCGTACTGATCTCAGCCCTGACAAGGGCACGTGCCTGTCCTCCGCCTTGTTCCCTGTTCCCCTCCCCGGTAGCCTCGACTCAATGACGTTGGATTTCGTGAAGATGAGCGGGGCCGGCAATGATTTCATCCTGGCCGACAACCGCGACGGCAGGATCTCGCTCTCCCGAGAGCAGGTCGCCCGGCTGTGTCACCGGCAGTTCGGCATCGGGGCCGATGGGCTGATGTTGCTGGTGCCCTGCGCCTCGGGCCGGGCGGATTGGGCGTGGACCTTTTACAATTCGGACGGGTCGGACGCCGAGATGTGCGGCAACGGAGCCCGCTGCTTCGCACGTTACGTCCAGAAGGTCACCGGCAGGGCCCAACCCGATCTCTCCTTTGAGAGTCTGGCCGGCGTGATCGAGGCCACGATCGAGGGCGAACGCGTCACCGTCCGGCTCACGTCTCCGCATCGCCTTCGCCTCGACGAATACGTCTCCACCCAGGGCGGCATCCTGACGGTGCACTCGCTCAACACCGGCGTTCCTCACGCCGTGGTGTACGTGCCCGATGCCGATCAGGCGATGGTCCAGCCATTGGGGGCGGAGATCCGGTTCCATGACCACTTCAAGCCACGCGGAACCAACGTGAATTTCGTGCAGATCAAGGCTCCCGGATTCATCCGCGTCCGCACCTACGAACGGGGCGTCGAAGGAGAAACTCTGGCCTGTGGTACCGGCGTCACCGCCAGCGCCCTGATCTCCTCCCGGGTCCACGGATTCACCAGCCCGGTCCGCGTTCAGGTGCAGGGAGGCGACGAACTCGAAGTCTCCTTCACTGACCAGGAGGGGCAGTTCACCGATGTCGAACTCAACGGTCCGGCCACCTTCGTTTTCGAAGGCAGGGTCAAGATCTGAGCCCGGAAGTCGAAGTTGCCGATTCACCCATGGAATGGACCCAAAACCGAGGGGGCTGGCTCCGGTTCCTCTGCCTGGCGTTCCGGCTCGTTCCCCTGCTCTTGACCGGAGCGCTCGCCCCCACCGCGCAGGCACACGGCCCGGACCATGAGGTCATCCTCGCCCTGACCGCGGAACTGGCCCTTCGCCCCGGCGACGTTCAACTGCACCTGAACCGCGGGGAACGTTACCGGAGCCACGGCGATCTCACCAACGCCCGCATCGATTTCGAGGCGGCGCTTTCCAACAACCCAGCCTGCCAACCCGCCCGACTCCGACTCGCCCTCGTCGCCCGGAATCAGGATCGACTGACCGAAGCCCTTCAACTGCTCGACCGCACCCTGGCCGTCGAAGGCACCAATCTCCTCGCCCGCGCCGTCCGCGCCGATGTCCTCGTCCGTAGCGGACGTCCAGCGGACGCGGTACCGGAGTGGGACCGGGTCATCGCCGGCTCGCGTTCACCGCGTCCGGATCTTTTTCTGTCGCGTGCCCGCACGATCCTGTTGGCGGATACCAACGCCTGGCGGCAGGCATTGGCAGGAATCGACGAGGGACTGCGCCGCGTGGGGCCCGTGCCTTCACTCCAATGGTACGCCCTCGAACTCGAAGAAGGTGCCGGGGAGACGACGGCGGCCGTGCGCCGGGTCGACGCCATCATGGAGGGCGTGGAACGGAACGAGCGTTGGCTGACCCGGCGCGGGGATATTCTCCAGAAGGCGGGACGATCGGCCGATGCCAGAAAGGATTATCGCCGGGCCGTGGCCGCGCTGGACCGTCTTCCCGAGCGACTGCGCCGGACGATCGCCTCCGAAGAACTGCGTCGGGAACTGGAGGCAAAGCTTGCCGTGGAACCCTCAAAACCCGGAACTTCTCCCCGTTGATGAGGATTCGATGGAACCGATGGATGGGACTGCTCGCACTGATGATTGCCGGGGGACTCCAGGTCCACGCCGATAAACTGGAGCGGGGACCGTACCTGCAATTGCCCACGCCGGGTTCGATGGTGATTCGTTGGCGGACGGACAAGGACTGCAAGGGCTATGTCCGCTGGGGTCTGTCACCGACGAGTGCGACCAACCGGGTCAGCCACGCCGGCAGCCTGTCGGAACACGTCGTTCAACTCACCCGGCTCAAGCCCAACACGCGTTACTACTACGCGATCGGCACGGAGACCAATCGCTGGATCACGCCCGATGCACCGGAGTATTCCTTCATCACTCCGCCCAAGGCCGGGACCGTCCAACCGGTGCGGATCTGGGCGGTGGGCGACCCGGGCACGGCGTC
Source organism: Verrucomicrobiota bacterium (assembly GCA_041688515.1). Lineage (GTDB taxonomy): Bacteria > Verrucomicrobiota > Verrucomicrobiia > Limisphaerales > UBA9464 > UBA6176. Next base: position 10,549 of record JBDNHZ010000026.1, on the reverse strand, counting down.
CACCAACCAGGCGAACGTCCGCAACGCCTTCTATAAGATCCATCGGCAGCGACCGGCCGATCTGTGGCTGATGCTGGGCGACAACGCCTACTCGTCCGGCACCGATGCCCAGTATCAACGGGCCGTCTTCAACGTCTATGCCGCCCTGCTCCGTCAGGCCCCTCTTTGGCCCACCCTCGGCAATCACGATGCGATGCACGCGGATTCGCCCACGCTCTCCGGTCCTTACTACGACATTTTCACCCTGCCCACCCTCGGTCAGTGCGGGGGTCTCGCCTCCGGCACCGAGGCCTATTATTCCTTCGACTTCGCCAACATCCACTTCGTCTGCCTCGACTCCGAGGACACCGACCGGGCCAAGGACGGCGCCATGGCGAGCTGGTTGCGCGCTGACCTGGCCGCCAACACCCGCGACTGGATCGTCGCCTACTTCCATCATCCGCCCTACACCAAGGGATCGCATGACTCGGACAAGTTCTCCGACTCCGGCGGGCGCATGGTGGAGATCCGCGAGAATTTCCTCCCCATCCTGGAAGCCGGCGGGGTCGATCTGGTGCTCACCGGGCATTCGCACAGCTACGAACGTTCCTACTTCCTGAACGGGCACTACGGTTACTCCACCAATTTCCTGCCTTCCATGATCCTCAACCCGGGGAGCGGCCGGATCGACCTGGAAGGTTCCTTCCAGAAAAGCGGCGGCAACGCCCCGCACCAGGGCGCGATTTACGTCTGCGCCGGAAGCTCGGGACAGACCTCGGGCGGCAAGCTCAACCACCCCGCCAACTGGGTCTCCCTGAACAAACTCGGCTCCGTCATCCTCGACTTCGATGGCCTCCGCGCCGACATCCGCTTCATCGGCGACCGGGGACAACTCCGCGACTACTTCACGATCGAGAAACGCTGAGGCTTGGGCAAGGGACGAGCTCTTGGTAGGACGAGTTCTTGGTGGGACGAGCTCCGCGAGTCCGTGACTCTTCCCCAGCCGCACCAAAATGCGCCTCGTTACCTCGGCACCTACGGGATACTCGGCTGCCCCTCGAATGCCGCCACCAACGAGATCCCGCTCTTGACCGCCAGCGCTTCCGCCTCGGGGCGATCGAGGAGGATGGTTCGGCCGGGTTCGAAGGCCAGCACCTGAACGCCGGAGCGGGCGCAGACTTCGAGCGTCCGCGGGCCCAGACACGGCAGATCAAAGCGCAGATCGTGACCGGCCTTGGCCAGCTTGACCGCCACGGCTCCGCCCGACTTCCCCGCGAGCTTCCCTCCCCGCTCCAGACAGGCATCGGTTCCCTCGAATCCTTCCACGGCCAGAGTGGTGCCGTCCTTGACCACCACGCTCTGTCCAATTTCGAGGCGCGCGATCTCCCGGGCGATCCGGAAGCCATAGGCGACGTCTGCCTGTTCCCGTTCTCCGAGCCGCGGGCCGACGGCATATCCCACTCCGGGCATCCATGGACCGAGCCAGGCCAGCGGATCGATCAGGAGCACGCCCTCCTTCGCCAACTCATCGGCGATGGCCCCGAAGATCGAATGCGCATTCTTTTCCTTCAGGCGCAGCAAGAGCGCCATGGCCTTCAGGTCCGGTCGCAGGTTGAAGAGGTTGCTGGGGGCGATCTGCCCCAGCATGACGCATTCGCGCACCCCCTGATCCTTGAGGGCCGCGATCATCTTCCCCAACTGCCCCACCCGGACCCAGGTGATCTGGTCCACCCCCGCGGCGAGGGCGGGATCGGTCTCCCCCTCGAAGCCCACGGCCGCCACCCGACGGCCCTGACGCCGTGCCTCGGCGGCAAAGACGAAGGGAAGCCGGCGACTCCCGGCAATCAGACCCAGCGGTGCATTCGGTTCGTTCATGAATTCATCCCGGAGCCGCGACAGTGCCAAGAGCAGGGGCTCGCATCCCGAAAAAAGGGAAGCGATTCAGCCGTCGGAGGGCGCATCTTGACACCGCCCCCGTCCGACTGAGATCCGCCTCCTCACGTCGGCAGCTACCCAGGCTCGTGTCGACGCCCTACTGATCGGGGACAGTGTCAGAATGCGCCCTCCGATGGAGTGGAGAGGGATCCGACCTTGGTCGGAGGCCGGGAAAGCAGAATGCGGTTCTCCGCAGGGCTCCGGATCGGCCACGCTGGACGGGTGACCGCCCGAATGCTTGCTGCGTGGCGTCGGCTCGCCCGGATGCTTCCGGTGGCATTGCTGTGCCTCGGCGGCCTGGTCCACGGGCAGGAACCCACCCCGTTTCCCCGAAGCCCCGGACCCGCCCTGCGAACGCTGACCCAGGTCCGCCAACTGATCGACCTGGGCATGGCGGGTGCCCGCAAGAATCCGCACCCGGTCAAGATCCGCGGCGTGATCACTCTCGTCGTGGACGGCCGGTCCCAGTGGATCTACGTCCAGGATGCCACCGCTGGGACCCTCGTCGTTTACCGGACGGCGGATGGACCGCTTGCGGAAGGCGTGGAAGTCGAGGTGGAGGGCACGGCGGCCGTCGGTGATTTCCATACCTTCATTGATCGGGCCTCGGTCCGGGTTCTTGGCCGCCAACCCCTGCCGGTGCCCATCCAGCCTCCTCCCGAACATCTCTCCACCGGCGAGGACTTCGCCCAGTGGGTGCGGGTCCGGGGGACCGTCCGGAATGTCGCCCGCTACGACTGGGGCCTGATCATCCTCGCCGCGACACAGAACCGGTTGTTCTTGTCCCAGGTCCGGGACCCGGGCGGGACCCTGCCCAAGGAGTGGATCGACGCGGAGGTCGAGATCGACGGGCTGAACTGGAACGAAACCGATGCTGCCAGACGTCCGGTGCGCTTCCGGTTGCACGTTCCGTCCTCGGCATTCGTGCGAGTGATCCGCCCGGGTCGCGCCGACCTTTTCGAAGCGCCGCCGGTGACTTCGGCCGACCTGTTGAAGCGCACAGAGGGCTCTGATTCCCGGGTCCGGGTGGAAGGAATCGTTACGGCCGTGGACAGCGGGCTCAACCAGGTCTTCCTCCAGGATGAGACCGGACCCATCCGGCTCCACCTCCTGCCTTCGATCAGCGGCCGCTACCTGCTCAACAGCCCGGTCCGGCTGGAGCCGAGCTTCCGTGAAGTGCGACCGCCGGCCGCACCCCTTCCGCAGGTCGGCGAATGGATCGAAGCCGTGGGTGCACCCTGGCCTGAGCTGCCCTTCGCGCCCCGGCTTTACTCCGTGGAGTTCCGGGGGCTTGGGAGGAGGGAACTCCCGGCGCCTCGACGGATCGAGGTGAATGAGGGACGACTCCCCGCCAACGATGGACAGCGCGTCCAAATTCGGGCCCGGTTCGTGGATCGCACAGCGACCACCGTCGGCACGACCAACGTGCTGCAACTCTGGTTGCAAGCCGATGACGAGGTCTTCGAGGCCCGACTGGAGGGGGTTGAGGCGGACCGACTCGACCTGAAAGAGGGGACCCTGGTGGAGGCGACCGGGGTCTGCCTGCCGGTCTTTGGTGAGCTTCGAAAGCCCCGGGGCATGCGACTGCTGCTGCAGTCCCCTTTCGATCTCGTCCCGGCGTCGGATTCCTTCGCCTGGATCACTCCGCGCATCGTCAAGATCCTGAGCGGTGCGGCGGCGCTTGCCCTCGCAGCACTGGTCTGGATCGGACTGTTGCAGCGACAGGTCAACCGGCAGACGGCAGCCATCAAGGACAGCGAGAACCGACTCCGCCAGAGCGTGACGCATTTCCGCACGGTCTTTCGTTCCTCCCCCGCCCTGATGAGCCTGACCCGGCTCGACAACGGACTGTTTGTCGCCGTCAACGACGCTTTCCTCCAGGCCACCGGTTACGGCGAAACCGAAGTCGTCGGACGCTTCGCCCGAGATCTGAACCTCTACGCGTTGCCGGATCAACGCCTGGAGTTCATCGAACTGCTGCGCAAGGAGGGTTCGGTCCGCGACCGCGAACACGTCGTGAGCCGGAAGGACGGCTCGATCTTCACCGCCCTGATCACCGGCGACATCATCGAGATCGACGGAGCGCCGCACACGCTGGCCGTGGCCATCGACATCACCGACCGCAAGAAGGCTGAGCAGGACACCTTGCGCGCCCTGGCCGCCGAGCGGGAACTCGGCGAGCTGAAGAGTCGCTTTGTCGCCTTGGTCTCCCACGAATTCCGCACCCCGCTCGGGATCACCATGAGCGCCGTCGAGTTGCTGCGGAATTACCTCGATCGCCTGCCGGCAGCCAAACGCTCCGAACTGCTCGACGACATCTATTCGGCGACCCTGCGGATGTCCGACCTGATGGAACAGGTGCTCCTTCTCGGTCGGGTCGAGGCGGGCAAGGTCGCGTTTAAACCCAGCCCCGTCGATCTGGTCAGCTTCGCGAGCAAGCTCATCGACGAAGGGCTGTCGGCCTCCCATCACCGCTGTCCGGTGACGCTCACCGCGACCCGCGAAGTGGCCGAGGCCATGGCGGATGAAACGCTCCTGCGCCCGATCCTTTCCAACCTCCTCAGCAACGCCATCAAGTACTCGCCCGAGGGCAGCCCGGTCCGGGTCACCTTGACCCGCGAGGGCAGCGAGGCGGTCTTCACCGTGGTTGATCGCGGTCTGGGAATTCCGGAACCCGATCAGGCCCGACTGTTCGAGGCGTTCCATCGGGCTTCCAACGTGGAACACGTCTCCGGCACCGGCCTCGGACTCCTCATCGTCCGACGTTGCGTCGACCTGCATGAAGGCCGGATCGCCTTTCAATCCCAGGTGGGAGAGGGCACCACCTTCATCGTCCGCATCCCGGCGTTCTTGGGCGTCTGACCCCGGGAGAGTCCTGGGGGCGCGGTCGTCCCCGGCCGCTTGGGAAGGCAGGGAGGAAGAGGAGGGCGACCTAGGAGAGGATCCCCTTCACCACGGTCCCGTGGACGTCGGTGAGCCGGAAATCACGCCCCTGGTAGCGGTAGCTCAGGCGTTCGTGCTCGATGCCGAGCAGGTGGAGGAGCGTCGCGTTGAGGTCGTGCACATGAACGGGATTCTCCACCACGTTGTAGCCGAATTCGTCGGTGGCGCCGTACGTGGTCCCCGCCCGGATCCCAGCCCCGGCCATCCAACCGGAGAAGCAACGCGGATGATGATCCCGGCCGTAATCCGTCTTTCCAAGTTTGCCCTGGGAATAGTTGGTGCGCCCAAACTCGCCATTCCACACGACCAACGTGTCGTCGAGCAACCCGCGCTGTTTCAGGTCGGTCAGCAGGCCGTAGCAGGGTTGATCCGTCTCCTTGCATTGCTGGCGGATGCCGCTGGGCAACCCTCCGTGCTGATCCCAACCCTGATGGTACAACTGGATGAAGCGCACGCCCCGTTCCGCCATCCGACGCGCCAGGAGGCAATTGGCGGCGAACGTTCCCGGCTTGGCCACATCCGGTCCGTACAGGTCCAGCACATGCCTGGGTTCCGAAGCCAGATCGGTCACCTCGGGCACCGACGACTGCATGCGGTAGGCCATCTCGTATTGGGCGATCCGGGCATCGAGTTCGGCATCGCCCGTCTGCTCGCGCTGCAAGTCGTGCAGATCGCGCAGTCGATCGAGCATCCGCCGACGCCCGGCATCGTCGATGCCCTCGGGATTGTTCAGGTAGAGCACCGGTTCGCGGCCGGAGCGGAACTGGACGCCCTGATGGCGCGCCGGCAGGAATCCATTTCCCCACAACCGCGAGTAAAGCGGTTGATCCACCTTGCCGCGGGTGATCAGGACGACGAAGGCGGGCAGGTTCTGGTTGGAGGCACCCAAACCGTAGTGAACCCACGAACCCAGGCTCGGTCGTCCCGAGACCTGCGAACCGGTCTGCAAGAAGGTGATCGCCGGATCGTGATTGATCGCCTCGGTGAAGTACGACCGGACCACGCACAGATCGTCGATGACCCGGGCGGTGTGCGGCAGAAGCTCGCTGGCCCAGGTGCCGGATTTGCCGTGCTGGGCGAATTTGAAGGCCGATCCAGCCAACGGCAGCGACGCCTGGTTGCCGGACATTCCGGTCAGACGCTGACCGCGTCGGACGGAATCGGGCAACTCCTGTCCATGACGCTCATTGAGCAGCGGTTTGTAGTCCCAGGTTTCGAGCTGCGACGGACCGCCGCTCATGAAGAGGTAGATCACCCGCTTGGCCCGGGGCAGACCATGCGGGGCACCGAGGATGCCGTGATCGAAATCGCCGGCGGCCCGGACCGACGTCGGCCCCAGAAGGTCGGCGAGCGCCAGACCGCCCAGACCCAGACCGAACCGATTGAGAAACTGCCGTCGGCTCAGGCCGATGGCCGGGAGTGGACCCGTGCAGAGGGGAGCATTCATCGCTTCATCACGAACTCATCGTGGTTCATCAGGGTGGAGACCAGAACCGTTGCCGCCGCCAATTCCGTTGGGGGAAAGGATTCGTCGCGAGTGGATTCACCAATCCCGACAAATCGCGCCGCCGCCTCGGGACGCTGGCGGAATCCCTCCCGCTGCTCGGCCAGCAACCGCATCAGGACCTTGCCTTCGCGGTCATTGGCGTCGCGTCCCAGGACTTCGCGGAACAGGCTGCGCAGGCGCGAGGCATCATCGGGCAACTCCTTCCACACGCGTTGGGCCAGCACACGGGCCGCTTCGAGGAATTGCGGATCATTGAGCAGGACCAGCGCCTGCATCGGCGTCGATGTCGTCTCCCGCTTGGCCGTGCAGACTTCGCGCGAGGGCGCATCAAAGGTCAGCATCGAAGGCGGCGGCGCCGTCCGCCGCCAGAAGGTGTACAAACTGCGTCGGTACAAGGCATCGCCGTGATCCTGGGTGTAGGTCTTGCCCGTCCCGGATTCCTCCCACACACCGGCCGGCTGATACGGTTTCACCGAGCGTCCGCCCATCTTGCCGACCAGCAGACCGCTCACCGCCAATGCGCGGTCCCGGACCACCTCGGCCGACAACCGATGCCGCGGCCCGCGTGCGAGCAGGAGGTTCTCGGGATCCCGCTGGGCCAGGAGCGGAGAGACGACGGAGGTCTGCCGGTAGGTCGCCGAGGTGACCAGCAACCGATGCAGCGCTTTGCGGTCCCATCCCGTCTCCATGAACCGGGAAGCCAACCAATCGAGCAACTCGGGATGCGTCGGTGCCCTGCCCTGCATCCCGAAGTCTTCCACCGTGGAAACCAGGCCGCGCCCGAAATGAAGTTTCCAGGCCCGGTTCACCCCCACCCGCGAGGTCAGCGGATGCCGCGGATCGGTGATCCAGCGGGCCAACCCAAGCCGGTTCCTGGGCAGGCCGTCCGGGAAGGGAAAGATCCGCTCCGGCGTAGCCGGATCAACCGGGGTGGTGGGGGCATCGTAGGCACCCCGGGCCAGCACGTGGGTCGGACGTCGCCCGGGCATCTCCTGCATGACCATGATTTCCTTGAGGCCGGTGACGAACGTGTCCTCCTCCCGGGCGAGTCGACGGGATTCCTCGCGTGCCTGCTGCACGCCGGCATCCTTTCGAGCCGCCTGCCAGGCCAGGCGATCGTTCGGGCTGGATTCCTCGCCTCGGCCCGCGATCCGCCCCACTTCCGCCGCGGTCAGGTCGACGTCGTACACCTCCAGATCGTCCACGCGACCCCGACGGAATCCGTTGTCGCGAAACCGGGCTCCCAGACTGAGCCAGTGCGAACCCGCGCCGGAATCTCCCCATTCACTCCGATGCTGGATGTCCTTGTAGAGGTGATCCCGGACGACCTCGCACTCGATCGATCGACCGTTGACGAACATCCGAAGCCCCGCCGCCTGGCTGGTGCCGTCGTAGGTCACCGTGACCTGAGACCACTCGCCGATCGGGAGGGGACTCTTCGCCCGGATCGCGATGGCGTTGCCCGGCCAGAAATGGATCAACGCAAAGGACGGTCGGCCCGCATCGAGCACCAACTCGTAGCCGCGGCTTCCGGAATCCGTCCAGGCCTGGGAACAATGCAGGACCACGGCGCGCGGCTTGAGTTCCTCCGGTCGCAGACGGAGCGCGAGGGAGAACCGGTCGGTGCGGGCGAAACGCCCGATGCCGGAACAGGTCACCGCATCATCGCCATTGAATTCCAGAGCTTGGCCGTGGACGCCTTCCACCAACCGGATCGCCCCTTCGGCCGCGCCGTTGGTGGCGACGACATTCGGGCTTTTGCCGCCCTCGACCCAATCGAACGGATACCGGGCAATGGGCGTTGGAACCACGATCTCGGAGTCTGCCGGCATGGTGCGAACGGCCGCCTCGGCCGACCGAACCGCAGCCTGCGCCTGCGCCAACCCCTCCTTGAGGGTCGCGTGCCGGGCCGCCTGTCCGTCCCGGTAGAGGAACATCGTGGGCGTCGGCGTGGCGGTGGTGAAGTGGGAGTACAACCCGGACTCGTCGATGTTGTTGAAGAAGGCGAAGAGCGAATAGTAATCGCGCTGACTGATGGGATCGAACTTGTGATCGTGGCAGCGGCAGCACTCCAACGTCAGCCCCAGAATGGAAGTCCCGACCGTGTGGACCCGGTCCGAGACGTATTCCGCCCGCCATTCCTCCTCGATGCTGCCGCCTTCATTCGTCTGCCGGTGGAGTCGGTTGAAGGCCGTGGCCAACACCTGGTCCTGGGTCGCTTCCGGCAGGAGATCCCCAGCCAACTGCCAAGTAAGGAACTGGTCGTAAGGAAGGTTCGAATTGATCGCCCGGATCACCCAGTCCCGCCATGGCGACAGGTCGCGTTCGACATCGGCCTGAAATCCGTAGGTGTCCGCGTACCGGGCCAGATCCAGCCATTCAGACGCAAAACGTTCTCCGTAAGCGGGCGAGGCGAGCAAGCGATCCACATACGCTTCGTAGGCCCCCGGGGTGGGATCGGCGGTGAGCCGTCGGAGTTCCTCCTCTTGCGGCGGCAATCCGACCAGATCCAGGGAAGCCCGACGTGCCAGAGTCTCGATTGGTGCCTCCGCGGACGGCGTCAGTCCTTCCTTCTCCAGTCGCTCCAGAATGAATCGATCGAGGTCATTCCTCGGCCAGGCCACGTTCGTCACTGCCGGGACGACCCGCACCTGGACGCTCTCAAAGGCCCAGTGCTTCCCCCAGGGCGCACCCTCGGCGACCCATCGTTTCAGGAGATCCTTCTGCCCCGTTGTCAGCGACCGATGCGACTCGGGCGGCGGCATGAGATCGTCCGGATCCTCGGTGTACAACCGCTTCACCAACTCACTGGCCTCCGGTTTCCCCGGAGCCACGACCGTCCTGCCCTCCTTCATCCGAAAGGCTCCCTCGCGCAGATCCAGTCGAAGCCCCGCCTTGCGTCCCGTCTCCGCAGGTCCGTGGCAGTGAAAACAGTTGTCGGAAAGGATCGGCAGGACCTCGCGGGGGAAATCGACGGGGGCCGCGGCAACGATCGCACCGAACGACACGGCGCAGGCAACCACGGCAGAGCGCTGGAGGAGTTTTCTGAACGGCATACCGAACACCCGCAAAGGATGGCTCAGGAGCAACGGCAATTCATCCTAAATGCCGGAGTTCTCGCGGGCACCAGAAAGTCGTGTGCCCGGAGTTTCAGGGGACATTCAGGCAAGCAGTCGGGGCCTTGCCGCGCGCATCGTTGGGGAGTGCGCATGGCGTCCGCCACCGCTTTGGCCGCGGGATCCTCGTTCGCTGTGGGCGCATCGATGCACCGGGTAGAAGGGGAAACCTCACGCGAAGGCGCGAAGCGGCACGCCCAATCCGGGCGGGCAAACGGCGACCGGAGACGGGAACTCCCTTCGTCTCGATCTCGCCATCAACGCCCTCCGCCCCTTCCACTCGGTCGCCTGCCCGGCTGGGCCACCCGAGCCACTGGTCGTCGCAGCTCTGTCCGCAGGCGGATTCAGGACGTTGACCCAAGGGAAAGCACATGGAACCCCGCGAACCCTTCGGCTGCCCTTGGAACAGTCAGTTTTCCTATAGCGCGGCAACTCCACCGCGGCTCCGTCCAGCCTGGAAATGAATGGGGCGACTCATCGCCGCCTGTGGTTCACGCCTGTCTACGTCCGATCTATCCCGCTCAGGTGTTAGGCCGCACGGTCTCACTGTGTGTAATTCTCACGTTTTGGATGTGCGTTCATTCATGCGATGCCGTTGTGCGGCCGACCGCCGCCGGGAGCGAGAACCTGCAGCGAAGCAAGTGTCCGAAGAACCTGCGAACCCGGACTCGAAACAGGGAGCGGCGGTTCGTGTGCCGCGATTGGTTCGGCGAGTAGTCTACCGGTGTCATAAACGTGGCAATACTGTCCAAACTAGCCAGGCACCACAGAGCGCGATGGCGGCGATAGAGAGTCTTCGGCAGATGCGCCATCCGAAACACGAGGTAGCGAAGAGTACCAAAACCAGATCCATACTCCAGTCGTGCATCACCTCAAACACTGTGCGGGGACTCCAAGGCAGGGAAGTGCGAAAGACAGTGCAAACCCAGCAACACGTGATCAGCACGCCCGATGCGACAGTCAACGCCCAGAACCATGTCTTGAACAGCCTTGGGACCTGGAGGTGCTGGGAACTCGGGGAATTCACACGCGTGCCGCCGAACGTCCGCGATCACCGGCACCGTACTGC
>JBDNHZ010000191.1:0-1344 GCA_041688515.1 Verrucomicrobiota bacterium | reverse complement strand
GATGCCTTCCCGATGATCGAACTGCCCTTTAGCGCAACAGAATCCGCGCTCACTCAGGGATGGGTCATCGGGTTGGCCACGTGGGTCCAGGAGGATGTGCCCACGATCAGCGCAGCGCTGCTGGCCGCCGGTGGCGGCATTCATCCCGCCACCGCCTTCATCGCCTGCTTTCTGGGAATCTGGCTGGGCGACATGGCTCTCTATCTGGTGGCGCGCTGGCTGGGTCGCCCATTGCTGGCCACCCGCATCGGGCGAAGACTGGCGTCGGCCGCGGCCGTTGGCCGAAGTGAAGCTTGGTTCGCCGAGCGTGGCCTGTGGTTGCTGGTGGTGAGCCGGCTCATCCCGGGAACACGGCTGCCGACCTATCTCGCCGCCGGGTTTCTACGGGTCTCCTTCCTGCAGTTCAGCGTTGTCACCGCCCTGACGGTCGCGGTCTGGACGACAGCCATCTTTGCCATCGCCCAGATTGCAGCTCCGCTGGTCGAGGGTTGGTTGACGCGTCAACCGGCGACCCGGTGGATCATTCCGCTGACGGTCCTTCCGACGGTGGTGGTCCTGCGATGGGCGTGGAAAGGCGGCATTGGCGGATGGCGGCTTCGCTGGAAACGGTGGCAACAATGGGAGTTCTGGCCGGCATGGTTGTTCTACCTCCCCGTCGTCGCCCGCTACATCCAACTGTCCATCCGCCACCGTGGCTGGACCCTTCCAACGGCCGCCAATCCCGGCATGACCACCGGCGGATTGGTGGGCGAATCCAAGTTTGTCACCCTGCTCGATCTGTTTCGGACCAGCCCGGAATGGACGGCCGAAGCCTGGGTCCTTCCCGAGCGCCCCGTACCGGAGCGAATGGCCGCGTTGCGCCGGCTCATTGCGCTCCACAGCATAACCCATCCTTACATCCTCAAACCGGACGTCGGTCAGCGCGGGGTCGGGGTCCGCCTCGTGCGAACCCAGGCGGACGCGGATGCGTACCTCTCCTTCACCGCCGAATGTCTGGTCGTTCAACGGTATGCGCCCGGCCCATTCGAGGCGGGAATCTTCTACTACCGGATTCCCGGCGAGGACCGAGGCCGGATCTTCGCCATTAGGAGGCGGTAATCAATAAAGGTTGCATCTCAACGCTTAGAGGTTGGCTTGATAGTGTAGTTCCATTCGCCGTGAAAAGTGTTCCGTTCGACGTTGACTCCCTTCATCTCCTCGTCTGAGACCTTCCGCCCACTCGGATATTTCCGACGATCCAGACGACACGTCACTTTCAATCCTTTGGCCGTGGTTGTGTTTGCGATTAGATTCACGATGGTTTCGTAGTCGCGCAACGGCTCCCCGCGCCAGTTGGATGAGATG
>JBDNHZ010000025.1:0-11043 GCA_041688515.1 Verrucomicrobiota bacterium | reverse complement strand
GGGAACGTGCGAAGGCCGGGGTACGTCCGAATGGAAGTCAGAGTCTCCTGACGTCGTCTCCTACGTAGGCGACGAGGGTACGAGGCTCATTCTAGTCGGGCGGGGGACACGCGTGGGCCGGAATGCGTCCGGATGGAAGTCAGAGTCTCCTGACGTCGTCTCCCACGTAGGCGACGAGGGTACGAGGCTCATTCTGGTCGGGCGGGGAACGTCCGTGCTCCGGGGTGCGTTCGAATGGAAGTCAGAGTCTCCTGACGTCGTCTCCCACGTAGGCGACGAGGTCACGAGGCTCATTCTAGTCGGGCGGGGAACGTCCGTGGGCCGGGCGGGGTACGTCCGAATGGAAGTCAGAGTCTCCTGACGTCGTCTCCTACGTAGGCGACGAGGGGACGAGGCTCATTCTAGTCGGGCGGGGACGTTCGCGGACTCGCGGAGCTCGTCCCTCCGGCAGTTCGTCCCGGAGTACAGGGTCTCCGCACGTCGAGGAATGGCCCCACTGACGTAACCTTCCTTCAAGCGATGGCGTCCAACCCAGCAGAGCGTTTGGTCCTGCCGTCATGAAACTCCTTTTTCCATCCCGTCTCGTCGTGCTGTTGGCGTTGTGCCTGTTGCCCGGGGGTGCCCGGGGGGTGGCGGAGACGGCGGGATCCGATTCCAGGAAGCTCCGCCGCGGCAAACCGGACCTTTCTGAGGGGCGATCGTTCTGGTCCTTCCAGATTCCAGAATTGCCGGCGGTTCCGGCGGTGAAACGCTCCGAGTGGGCCTGGTCGGAGGTGGACCGCTTCATTCTCGCCGCGTTGGAGGCGAACGGGATTGAACCCGTTTCGGATTCGGATCCGCGCGCACGGGTGCGTCGGGTCAGCTTCGATCTGGTGGGGTTGCCGCCCGATCCCAGGGTGGTGGAGCGGTACGCGGCAGACCCCAGCCCCGAGGCGTTCGCAAAGATCGTTGATGATCTGCTGTCCTCGCCGCGTTTCGGAGAACGCTGGGGACGCCACTGGCTCGATGTGGCGCGTTACGCCGAGAGCACCGGCAAGGAACGCAACTACGCCTTTCCCGAGGCCTGGCGTTATCGCGACTGGGTCATCGAGGCGGTGAACGCCGACCTACCCTACGGCGAGTTCATCCGGCGTCAGGTCGCGGGCGATCTGCTTCCGGCGAAGGACGTCGCCGAGCGTGATCGGAATGTCGTGGCGACCGGGTTCCTGGCGGTGGGACCCAAGGGACTGAATGAGCGCCGGCGCGAACAGTTCCTGATGGATCTGGTGGACGAGCAAATTGATGTCACAACCCGCGCGGTGATGGGGGTGTCAGTGGCGTGCGCCCGCTGTCACGATCACAAGTTCGATCCCATTTCCCAGCGGGATTACTACGCGATGGCCGGCATCTTCCGCAGCACCCAGACCCTTTACGGGACGGCCACCAACCAGGGCAACCGCCAACCGTCCAGCCTGCTCGCGCTGGGACGGATGCCGGAATCCCCGACGGTGCCACGGACGATTCCAGAAGCGCGCGGGGAATCCCGGGGCGAGTCGGGAAAGCTGGGACCCAAGTCTGCACGACAGGCCGCGCGGCGCGCGGCAATGAATCGGAATCGACCCGAACCCGAGCCCCCGCTTCCCCCCATGCCCGCCGAGGGTTCGCCGCGCGCCATGGCCGTGCGGGACGGACGTCCCATGCAGTGTGCCGTCCTGATCCACGGCGAGATCTCCCAGCGCGGGGACACGGTGCCCCGTGGTTTCGTGGAGGTGCTCAACACGGTTCCGCCCCCCGCGATTCCAGCCCGCGATTCCGGACGGCTCCAGTTGGCGCAGTGGCTGATCCGACCGGAGAATCCACTGACCGCCCGGGTCCAGGTGAACCGCGTCTGGCTCCATCTTTTCGGTCGCGGCTTGGTGCGGACGGCGGACGAATTCGGAGCCCAGGGCGAAAGACCGACGCACCCGGAACTGCTGGATCATCTGGCCGTGCGATTCCAACAGGACGGAGGATCGCTCAAGAAGCTCCTCCGAGAACTGGTCCTCAGTCGGACCTATCAACTGTCCTCGGCGACGTCTAAGGGGGGAATGGGACTCGATCCGGACAACACCCTCCTCTGGCGTTCGAGCCCGCGCCGTCTCGATGCCGAGGCGCTTCGCGATGCCATGCTGGCGGTGGCCGGCGTTCTCGACACGGTTCCCCCCGGCGGCTCACCGGTCTCCGGTTTTGGCGATGGCCCGGTCCGACGGGGAATGGATTCCCGGGCAGAGATGCCTGTCGCCCGGAAGCGGAGTGTTTACCTGCCAGTCGTGCGCGGGTTTGTGCCGGAGTCGATGGATCTGTTCGACTTTGCCGAACCCAGCCTCGTGGTGGCCGACCGGGACACAACCAATGTTCCGGCCCAGGCCCTCTATCTTATGAACAACGAAGGGATCCTGCAGGTCTCCCGGGCCTTCGCCCTTCGCCTGCTCGCCGAGGGTGGTCTTGCCCCCCGCGAACGGATCGAGCGCGCCTATCGACTCGCCTTTGGACGTCCGCCCACTCCACGGGAAGTGATGCGCGCCGGAGAATTCCTCCGCACGGAACTCGGCGATGTCGCCCGCACTCCGGCACCCCAATCTTCTTCGACCCCGGAGCGACGGCGTCGGGCAGGTCCACGCAATCGCGAGACCCCACGCCCGGGTGAGGTGGTCTGGACTTCCTTCGCCCAGGCGCTCTTTGCCTCCGCCGAGTTCCGTTTCCTGCACTGAACCCCTTTCCATGAACGCTCCTTATACCTGCCAGGGCGTGCAGCCCCATCCGATGACCCGACGCCAACTCCTGAAGACCGTCGCGGCCGGCTTTGGCTGGGTGGCGTTCTCGGGGGTTGCCGCGTCCGGAGTCAGCCCAGCGGCGCCCGAGGTGAACTCATCGGCGCCTCTTGGCGGCCGTGCCCCGCATTTCAAGCCTCGTGCGAAACGGGTGATCTTCCTGTGCATGCAGGGTGGCCCGTCCCACCTCGACACGTTTGACTACAAGCCGCAGTTGCAACGGGACGCCGGCAAGTCCGGTCCCTCCCGAGGGGGTGGAGGGGAGCTGATTGGATCGCCGTTCGCCTTCCGCCAGCACGGTCAATCGGGCCAGTGGATCTCCGAGTTGTTCCCGCACGTGGCGCGACATGCGGACCGACTCTGTCTGGTGCGCTCCATGCACACGGACATACCGAATCATCCGCAGGCATTCGTGCAGTTGCACACCGGGAGTTCCCAGTTCATCCGGCCGTCGATGGGCGCGTGGGTGCTCTACGGGCTGGGAACGGAGAACGAGAATCTGCCGGGGTTCATCACCCTGTCGCCGCCGCTCCAGTTCGGGGCCCAGAACTTTGGCAGCGCCTTCCTGCCGGCCGTGTACCAGGGCACGCGCATCGGATCCCTTCGCGAGAACAACCCCTCCGCCTCGCTCGGCAACATCGAGAACCGTCTGCTGACCAATCCCCAGCAGCGCCGACAACTGGATCTCGTGCAGGCCATGAACCGCGATTTCCTGCACGCCACCGATGGCCATGCGGAAGTCGAAGGGGTGATCCAATCTTACGAACTGGCCTTTCGCATGCAGGCGGAAGTTCCCGAATTGCTCGACCTGAAGGGCGAATCCACCGACACGCTGGCGCGCTATGGCGTCGGGGACGCCCCGACCGATTCCTTCGGCCGCCAGTGTCTGCTCGCCCGTCGCTTTGCCGAACGTGGGGTCCGTTTCATCGAGGTCAACCACGGCGGATGGGATCAGCACCAGAACCTCGAGTCTGCCCTTCGCCGGAATTGTCGGGCCATCGATCGTCCCATCGGTGCCCTGCTGGCTGACCTTCAATCGCGCGGGATGCTCGATGAAACCCTGGTCGTCTGGGGTGGGGAATTCGGACGCACCCCGGACAGTCGTCGGCCCGACGGACGCGATCACAACGCCAAGGGTTTCACCTTCTGGATGGCAGGAGGCGGGGTGCGTCCGGGAACGTCCTTTGGCAGCACCGATGAGTACGGATCCAAGGCCGTGGAAAATGCCGTCCACGTCCACGACCTGCACGCCACGCTGTTGCATCTCCTCGGCCTCGATCATGAACGACTGACCTACCGCTACGGCGGACGCGACCATCGACTTACCGACGTGAAGGGTTCGGTGGTGAAGGGCATCGTCCGGGCGTGAGCGGAGAGGCGACGACCCCACTTTGCAAAGTGGGATCGGGATCCGCATGGGCAGGCGGCGGGTCGGAGGACCCACTGGGGTGAGGCCTTACGGTGGCAGGCCTACGCCTTCGGAGCGTGCTCCTTGGCGCGTCCCCATCGGTCGGCCAGCACGCCGCACACGATGAGTTGGAGCGGGTGATAGAGCAGGATCGGCAACAGGATCAAACTCAGGCCCGGGTGTGCCCCGAAGATCGCCTTCGCCAGCGGAATGCCCGAGGCAAGGGTCTTCTGCGGTGCGCAGAAACCCGCTGCGATGCGGTCGCCACGGTCGAGCTTCAGCAGGCGGGACAGGACTCCCACCAAGACCATCGCCAGGAACAACACCACGACCACTCCCACCGCCGCCGTCGCCATCACGCCCCCCCCCAGTGCCGCCCAGAACTTTGCCTTGGCTGAATTGCAGAAGGCGGCGAACACCAGAAACAGGATCAGTGCCGAGGACGCGTTTCCGAGGGCCTTGCGGTTCCGGTCCGCCCAGGGAGCGAGCTTCCATCGCAACAGTTGTCCCACCGCCAGCGGCAAGAGCAGGAGCAGGATGATCTCGCGGATCACTCCCCCGAGATCCGGTCGGGCCCCGCCGGTCTTCATCAGCCAGGCGACCCATACCGGTGTGATGACCACTCCGATCACGTTGGACAAGGCGGCGTTGAAGATCGCGCCCACCGTGTTTCCTCCGGCCAACCCGGTCAGGACCACCGAGGTCGAAACCGTCGAGGGCAACACACAGAGGAAGAGGAATCCGAGGCGTAGATCGGGTGGCAGATGCCGGCCCACCGCGGCGTCGAGGGCGATGCCCAGCAACGGGAAGATCAGGAAGGTGAAGGACTGGATGAGCAGGTGCAGTGGCCAATGCGAAGCGCCCTGCCGCAACGCCGCCGTGGGAAGCACCAACCCTTGGAACAGGAAGATCAACGCCACCCCCAGGCGGGTGGTGATCTCGCTGCGGAACCAGCCACCGGTCGCCCCCGCCTCCGGGAACAGGAAACCCAGCAGGACCGCCAATGGCAGGGACACCACGAACCAATTGCGATTGAGGAATCCCTTCATACGAAAAGCCGAAGTTCTATCCGCAGATCAGACCGAATTCACGGAGGACGAATCCGCTTCCCACCGGAGCATTCGGGTCCACCGCGACGGGCCAACCGTGGAGACGATGCCCGCGGGTCGGCAGGCTCGCCACCCCCGATTCCTCCCGGACGGATCGCGCGCATCCGGACGCTGCCCCCGCGACGTCACGCGATGCGGGGGGACGATCACACTTTGCAAAGTGTGATCGCGGATCGGGGCGTCGTTGAACGCGGGAATTGAGAGTCCGCCCGCATCCCACGCATCCCCTTCGATTCGAGGCGGTGCCCCCAGGGACGGGGCGCATCCGGACGCTGCCCCTTCGGCGTCACGCGAGCCGGGGGACGATCACACTTTGCAAAGTGTGATCGCGGGTCGGGGGCGTCGTTGAACGCGGGAATGGAGAGTCCGCCCGCACCCCACGCATCCCCTTCGATTCGAGGCGGTGCCCCCAGGGACGGGGCGCATCCGGACCGTGCCCCTTCGGCGTCACGCGAGCCGGGGGACGATCACACTTTGCAAAGTGTGATCGTGGGTCGGGGCGTCGTTGAACGCGGGAATGGAGGGTTCGCCCGCACCCCACGCATCCCCTTCGATTCGAGGCGGTGCCCCCAAGGACGGGGCGCATCCGGACCGTGCCCCTTCGGCGTCACGCGAGCCGGGGGACGATCACACTTTGCAAAGTGTGATCGCGGGTCGGGGCGTCGTTGAACGCGGGAATGGACGAATGCTCTTCAGCCCCGGGGTGAGACCGCTTCCGCGCCCTGAACGCTTCCAAGGGCCTCCCCATCTGCGGATCAGCAACTGCGGATCAAACGGTCTTTTCCACGATGAACCGGGCGGCTTCCAACGGATCATCGGTGACCTGCACGTACTGTTTGAAATCGTCCGCGGAAAAGAGTTTCTCCAGGACCTGGAGCACCGGGAATTGCTCGGTCCAGTACTGGCGTCCGAAGAACACCATCGGACTGAATCCGCCGAAGGATCGGTAGTAGTTCTGGGCACCGTCCTGGAAGATTTCCTGGAGGGTGCCTGCCTTGCCCGGGGTGAAGATGATGCCGGCGGTGGCGATCTCGAGAAGGCCATCCTCCCGGATGCTGTTCTGGAAATATTTGGAGATGTCGGTGGCGAAGGGGGAGGTCGGCTCGAATCCATAGTGCCAGGTCGGCACCGCCAGGCTGCGAACGCCCCGGCCGGCGGTGGCAATCTTCCATGCTGGCAAGAACCAAGCGTGGGCTCGACGGACGAGGTCGGCGTCCACGGAGCCATCCGGTCCCACGATCTTCCGCATCTCAGGCAACTCGGGAGCCGCCGCGAGATCGTTCAGCGCCTGTTCCAGTTCCGGTTCGCTCGCTTGGGAAAGGAGGGCTCCGAGGTGGGCCGCCTCCATGGCTCCCGGTCCTCCGCCGGTGGCGACCAGCAGTCCCTCCCGGGTCAGATGCCGCGCCATGGTGCAGACATTCCGGTAGTCGGCGCTGTCCCGCCGCATCTTGTGGCCGCCCATGATGGCGCTGACCCGGAGCCCCTTGATGACCTGATTGCGGAGTTGGGTCATTCCGTTGTCGTGCAACGCCCGGGTCATCGCCACGTACGGATCGGTGGCGGAGGCACCGCCGCTGGTGATGAAGTGACGGTAGATTTTGAAGTCCGTCGTGGCGGCGAAGGAATCCGCGTCCTCGGGATCCACCTGACTGAACAGTTCGACCCCCGAATAAACCGACTGCCGGATGGGGATGTACGGAAGGGTGTAGAGGCTCACGCGGGGGAGGATTGGGAGCAGGGACGACTACTTCGTCGGCTTCGGCTCGAGTTTGCGGAGCCAGACGTTGCGGTAGCGGACGGGGCTGCCGTGGTCCTGGAGGAACAGGGGGCCCCGCGGCGCGACGCCGGTGAACACGGCGGAGGTGGTGGCCGCACCGGGAATGGGGATGTGGTCCTGAACCAGGACGCCGTTGTGGAGAACGGTGAAGGAACCGGGTTGAACCTTGCCGTCCGGGGTGGGCTTGGGTGCGTGGAAGACGATGTCGTAGGTCTGCCATTCGCCGGGTTTGCGGGAGGCGTTCACCAGGGGTGCGGAATGACCGTAGAAGGCGCTGGCCTGGCCGTTGAAATAGGTGGGGTTCTGGTAGGAGTCGAGGACCTGGATTTCGTAACGACCCTGGAAATAGACGCCGCTGTTGCCGCGACTCTGGCCGTCGCCCTTCACCTCCGCCGGGGCGGCCCATTCGAGGTGCAGCTGGATGTCACCGAACTCTTCCTTGGTCATCAGTCCGCCACCGCTCATCTGCATTGTGCCATCGACGATTTTCCACTTCGGTTCACCGCCGTTCTCGGCCTTCCAGGCCGAAAGATCCTTGCCGTCGAACAGCACAATGGCATCGGCGGGAGCGCCGGCGGCGTGGGAAAAGGTCGGCGCTGGTGTGACGACCGGCGGGGCAGTTTCCTTGGTCTCGGCGGCGAAGGCGGAGGTGGCAAGGGCCACGACGACGGCGGTGGAGAGAAGTCGGGGGAGATGCATGTTGGGTGCCTTGGATAATGTGGACGGGCCCGGGATTCAATTCCTCTTCGCCGCGGGGCAGATGGAGCGTTCGGTCCTGGGGACGCCCGCGCTCCCGGGAATGGCCGCTCCTTCAGCGGACGGTCAGAGTGATCGAAGCGGGGCCCGAGACGATGGTGTTGCCGGAGGGCGGACGGTACCGGGCGAGGACGGTGACGCGGTTGCGTTTCGGAGGAGTCCCTGCCCAGGGGAGGGTGAACTCGTAGCCAATCCCCAGGCGGTTCTCGTTGGCGAGTGCCTTGAGTTGCTGCGGGCTGAACGACCAGGTCCGGAGAGGGAGGGCGTCCATCGATTGACCCGCAGTATACCCGCCGTCGTAGAGCACGATCTCCAGAGCTCCCTGTCGTACCGCAACCCCCTTGGCCAGGGAGGAATTGGAGGCGAAAACGCGGACTGAAAAGGCGTCCGGTCCGGGAACGTTGTCGAGGTTGAGGGCGGCCGGCAGGCCGAACAGATGAACCTCGTCTATGCCGTGCGAGGTCCCGCCGATGGTGCCGCACCCGGGGGCGAGGAAAGCGGCAATCGCGACGGCACAGGCAAGTATCTTGGAGGAAGCAGTCACTGGTCAGATCCTGAATGAAGAGTGCGCAACTCCGCGAAGGATCCGAGCGCAAAGTCGGGGTGTTTTCCAGAGGGGATCAGACCGATCAGACTGATCAGACTGATCCGGCCGATCGGACGGGTCTCCGGAGGGATTACATGGGGACGACTCCCTTGCAGTCGGGGTTGGAGGTGCAACCCCAGAAGCGCGAGCCCGCATTCCGCCCGATCCGGGCGGTGCGCACGGCCGTGAGGCCGCCGCAGTGGGGACAGCTGGGACAGGGATCGACCTGGGTGGGTGGATCAGACGGATCGGTCTGATCGGTCTGATCTTCCCCGGACAGGCCCCCAGAATAACGAAAAGGGGGCGCCCGGCAAAAGGTGTGCCGGGCGCCCCCTGGGCAAACTGGGTCCTTCCTCAGGACCTCGGGGTCTTCCGTCGTTTGTTGTCGGGGGCGACGGCCGGCGGTTCCGGCGGGAGGATGGGATCGACGATGGAACGCTGGATCTCGTCGCGCTTGATCTCCTTGTGGAAGCGGGAGCCTCGGATGATGTCCTGGGTGACCTTCTGCGGGTCTTCGAGGGGCACCTTCTCCTGCTTGTTGGCCAGCACGAGCGGGGTGAGGAAGATCAGCAGTTCCTTCCGTTCGCGGGTGGACTTGGTGGAGCGGAAGAGCGCGCCGACATAGGGGATGTCGCCGAGCAGCGGCAGCTTCCTCACCCGTTTGTCGTCCACGGTGGAGATCAGGCCGCCGATGATGATGGTCTGACCCGACTGGACGGAGACGGTGGTATTGGCGCGCCGTTGATTGATGATGGGAACGACGGCGGAGGAATTGATTTCGACGGTCGAGGAAGAGAGGGCGGAGTTGGTGGTGCCGAGCTCCATCTTGACGAAGCCGTCGGACGAGATCTTGGGCGTGACCGTGAGGTTCACGCCGACGTCCTCGTAGCGGAAGGAGTTGATGGTGTCGCCCTGGGGTGTGACGCGGGAATCGGTGATGAGCGGGATGCGCTGACCGATGTTGATGGTGGCGGCTTTGTTGTCGGCGGTGACGATCTGGGGGCGCGAGAGGACTTCCAGGCGGCCATCGGTCTTGAGGGCGCGCAGGAGAAAGTTGAAGTCGGTCCCGGCGGCGGCGGTGGAGAACCCGCCGAGGCTCTTCACCTGATTGGCCACGCCGAAGTCATTTCGCACGCCGTAGTTCACGTCGCCCTTGGAGCCGCCGTAGTTCCATTCGATGCCGAGTTCGCCGACGGCATCGAGGGTGACTTCGGCGAGGAGGACCTGGATGAGGACCTGGGGTTGGGCGGTGTCGAGTTCCTCGATGATGCTGCGGATCTGCTCGAAGTAACGGCGGTTGGCCGAAACGAGAAGGGTGTTGGAGGTCTGTTCGGCGACCACGGCCACCTCGCGCTCCATCATGCGCTGGCCGGTGCCAATGGCATCGGCACCGAGAACCTGAACCAGCCGTTGGCGTTCCTGATCGAGGAAATTGCGGATGGCGGTGGCCACCTCGGTGGCCTGGGAATTCCTCAGCCGGATCACCTCGGAGGTCCGTTCGGCGGCCGAACTGGAATCGAGGGATTCGATGATCTGGGAGACGAGGGAGACGTAATGATCGGTGCCGCCGATGAGCAGGGCGTTGGTGCGGGGATCGACGGTGACGGTCAGGGCGTTCTGTTCGGCGGTGCCGAGGGTGACGGAAGCCACGGGTTCATCGTCGGTCGAGGTGGCATTGGGATCATCGGTGCGCGAGCGGACGAGCGTGTACTGGATCGAACGTTGGTTGGAGCCGGGAGCGGCCGACATGCGGAAGAGTTGGGTCAGCAGATCGGCCATCTGACGCGCGTCGGCATTCTGAAGGGTGAACACCTTGATCTTCGCCTGCTGCGGCGAGGAGGCGTCGAGGCGATGGATGATCTGTTCGAGCAGGCCCATGTACTCGACCGGACCGGAGACGATCAGCGAGTTCATGCGGACATCCGGGGTGATCATCACGGCTTCCTTCAGCGCGGCAGTCACCAGTTCCTGGCCGTCCTCGGTCCGGGTGATGAACTGGAGGAGGGACTGGGCGTTGGGGTTCTGCTCGGTGAGCGGCGCGGGCTTCGAGTTGAGAGCGCCGGTCAGGATGGTGGAGAGCGTCTCGGCGCGGGCGTGTTCCAGGGGGAACACCCGGATCTCGGCAACGCGGGCGACCTGATCGGTATCGAGTTGCTTGACCAGCTCACCGATGCGACGGGCATCGACCTCACCGCAGGAGACCACAAGGGCGTTGATCCGTTCGTCGGCGTTGACGGTGACCGGGAGCACCTGGTTCGGGGTGTTCTCCCGGAACAGACCCTGGACGGTGACCGCCACGCGTCGCACGTCGGCCTTGGCCAGCGGGAAGACGTGGATGGAAAGGCCGGTCTCGGTGGGCTCGGAATCGAGTTGTTGGATGAGCGACGTGACGGTGTCGAGGTCATCGACCGTGGCGCCGACGAGCAGGGCGTTGACCCAGGAATCGGCGACGATGGTGATGGGATCGATGGGCTCGCCCTTCACCTTGGGCGGCCGGTTCGCGACGATGGTCTGGAGGGTGGACTGAAGCTTGGTGGCGGTGGCCTTCTGGAGGGGGAACACGCGGAAGTTCAGGCGCGAGAAGGTGCCCTCGGCGTCCAGTTGCGGGAGGAGACGAT
>JBDNHZ010000190.1:0-11605 GCA_041688515.1 Verrucomicrobiota bacterium | reverse complement strand
TGCGGCGCACCGTGAATGACAAAGGGGTCGAGGTAGGTCATGCCGCACAATCGGGCGGTCTGCTCGAACGGAGCGAGCAACTGGGGCAGCGTGTAGCGGTTGGCTCCGTCGGGCTGATAGGAAGCCGCGGGCCCCCCTGTCGTGAGGGCACTGAGGAGGCGCTTGCCCTGGAGGGCAGTCCCGCGGTCGCCGTAGGCGAATCCGTGCTCGAGCACCACGTCCTGCCATTCTTTCAGGAGTGACGGACAGGAGTACCAGTAGAACGGGTGTTGCCAGACGATCAGGTCGTGTTCCCGCAGAAGAGCCTGCTCACGGTCGACGTCGATCAGATGCCGCGGGTAGGCCGCGTACAGATCGTGAAAGGTGATCGAGGGCAGTTCCTGGATCGCCCGGGTCAACGCCGCGTTCACCCGTGAACGGTGGAGTGCCGGGTGGGCGAACAGGACGAGGATCTTGCAAGACATGGACGAAGGGGCGGTTGGCAGAGGAGGGCGGGACTACTCTTCCCCCTCGTAGTAGGGGGCGTCGGCCAGCGTGACGACCCGCATCTCGGGTTTGATCTGCCGTTTTCCAGTCCCGGGATAGGTCGTGACGTCGGCGCGGTGGTGATCGGCGATCACGTAGTAGACAAGATCTGTGGTCCCGGTGTTGTGGAGTTGGTGAGCCTCACCGGGGAACGCCATGAAATGATCGCCGGCGCGGATCGCCTGGCTCACTCCAGAAGCATCGATCGCATCACCATGCCCGGAAACGATCAGGTAGTACTCGGTCTGGGCGGCATGGGAATGGAGGGGAAAGTTGCGCTTGCCGACTGGCAACCGCGCAAGCTCCACGTCGAACGGATGACCGCCACCCCACGGGCCGGTGTCCTTGATGCCGTCGAGCGCGAGTGCGACATGCTGGCGATGCAGTTCGAAGCGTCCCTTTGGTGAGAGACGATGTTCCTCGGGAACATCCGATTCGTGAACGATGCGCACACCCGAGGATGATCGAAGCCAAGGCTCAAGGTCAAAGGCCGCGGTGCGCGTGAAGGTGGGCAACGGGCCGTCTCAACGGAGGATCACCGGAATCAAGATTCAGGTCACACTTTGCAAAGGGTGATCGCCCTACAAGCGGACCGCCTCACCCCGCCAACCCGCCGCCTGCGGCGTGCAGGATCGGGGTGCGGCGCACCGCGGAATCGCGCTGTGCCCAGGCGGGGTCGAGATCGGGATGGTCCAGATTGTAGTGTAGGCCGCGGCTCTCGGGACGTTGCAAGGCGCAGGCGATGATCAATTCCGCCACGGTGGCGATATTGCGGAGTTCGAGCAGGTCGGAGGTGATGCGAAAGTTCCAGTAGTACTCGCGGATCTCCTCCTGGAGGCTGGCCAACCGCTTCTCGGCGCGGCGCAGGCGTTTGTCGGTCCGGACGATCCCGACGTAATCCCAGAGGGTCCTGCGGATCTCGTCCCAGTTGTGGGAGACGACGACCATTTCATCGGGGTCGGTGGCTTGGCCGGGCTCCCATGCGGGCAGGGGACCCGTGTACCGCGACGGACGCAGGGCAATCAGGCGATCGGCGGCGCGGTGGGCGCAGACGAGGGCTTCGAGCAGCGAATTGCTGGCCAGGCGATTGGCCCCATGCAATCCGGTGCAGGCCACTTCGCCGATGGCGTACAGGCCCGGAATCTCCGTCTCCCCATCGACGTTGGTGATAACCCCACCGCACTGGTAGTGCGCTGCTGGAACCACCGGCACGGGTTCCTTGGTGATGTCGAGTCCGTGGTCGAGACAGCGCCGGTAGATCGTGGGAAAATGGTCGATGATGAACCGGGCCGGCTTGTGGGTAATATCGAGGAACACGCAGTCCGCGCCCGTGCGCTTCATTTCGGAATCGATGGCCCGCGCCACGATGTCGCGGGGTGCGAGTTCGGCCCGGGAATCGTATCGGTCCATGAACCTTTGGCCATCGGCCCCGCGCAGCAGGCCACCCTCGCCGCGCATGGCCTCGGTGATGAGGAAGGACTTGGCCTTGGGATGGAACAGGCAGGTGGGATGGAACTGGATGAACTCCATGTTGGCCACCCCGGCACCTGCCCGGTAGGCCATCGCCACGCCATCGCCGGTCGCGATGTCCGGATTGGTCGTATACAGATAAACTTTCCCGCATCCGCCCGTCGCCAGGATCACCGTGGGAGCGGCGAAGGTCTCGACCTGTTGCGAAGCGCAATCGAGCACGTAAACCCCCACGCAGCGGTCCGGTCCGGACACCCCCATTTTGCGGGTGGTAATCAGGTCGACGGCAAAATG
The DNA here is from genome assembly GCA_041688515.1 of Verrucomicrobiota bacterium. GTDB lineage: Bacteria > Verrucomicrobiota > Verrucomicrobiia > Limisphaerales > UBA9464 > UBA6176. The sequence goes on along the minus strand of JBDNHZ010000190.1, from coordinate 9,316 downwards.
GTTCTCGAAGACATCGATGTTCGGTTCGGCAGCCACCGCCTTCAACAGCGCCCGTTCGATCTCGGCACCGGTGGCATCCTTGGCGTGAAGCACCCGCCGTCGGGAGTGTCCGCCCTCCCGGGTCAGATCGAGAGTGTGACGCTCCGGATGGGCCGGGTCGACGCCCTCATCGAAGCGGGTGCCCAACTCGATCAACTCGGCGATGCGCGCAGGGCCCTCCTGCAGGATGGTTCGGACGACCTCCTCCCGACATAGGCCGGCCCCGGCATCGAGCGTGTCCTGAACGTGCAGTTCGACCGTGTCATCGGCCCCCCAGACCGAGGCGATCCCGCCCTGTGCCCAGTTGGTATTCGAGTCCGCCCGGTTCTTCTTGGTGACGATCGCCACCCGGCCGTGTCGGGCGGCGCGGAGCGCAAACGAAAGCCCGGCCATCCCGCTACCGAGGATGAGGAAGTCGAATGGCCGGGGCTCGGTGAGAAGGGACATCGGGTTCAGTGCGAGTGGGGTTTTCCCGTGCCGCACATGCCGCAGGAGGACGGAACCCCCGAGCAGGACGGGGCGGCGTCGGATCCACCCCCGCCGGCAATGCTGGCGGCGAAGGTCGAGAATTTCTTGCTTAGACGGGTGGACCGACACTTGGGACAGGGCGTCCCCGACCAATCGGCGGAGCGGACCAACACCTCGGAATCGGATCCGCACGCTTCACAATGAAACTCGTAGATCGGCATGCGCTGAGACTAGTCCGGAAGCTCCGGCTTGCCAGTATGCAGTTGAACCGGCAAACCGCGTTGGGCGCATCATGACACTGCCCCCAATGCGAGGGGCAGGTTCTGGGGCGTTGCTGGGCAAATCATGGGGGCGCATGCGCATGGCGGGAGGCGGGCGAGGATGCCCGCGGCCCCGGGAGGGGCGGTGCCATAATGAGTCGGACTCCGCGAGTCCGTCGATACGGACTCGAGGAGTTCCTGCCTCCGGAACTTCGTCCCGCGAGGGAGACTACGAGCAGCCGAGGCTTTCGCCGCAGTTCAGGCACTTGTAACAAGCGCCATTCCGGACGGCGATATGCCCGCAGTTCGGGCAACTGGGTGCGTCGGCCTGACCGCTAATCATGTGGGTAAGAACGCTGGCTCCGGTGGCCGGTCGGTGGCTCTGGGGTGAGATGAGGGCTGCGACCGGCCGCGGGTTCTTGGTAAGGATCTCGGTGTTGCCGTCATCCGCGAGGGGCAGATCGGACACCGGACGGTTCACTTTTTTTTTGAGCTCCTCCATCAGGCCGGGCATGGGGAGTTCGGTCTGGGCGGATGCGGGAGCCGAGGCCTCGCGAGCTCCAGGGAGGAACTGGACGGCCATCCAGCGGAACACGTAGTCGATGATCGACGCGGCATTGCGGATGTCGGGGTTCCGGGTGAAGCCGGAGGGCTCGAAGCGTTGGTGGGCGAACTTCTTGACCAGGGATTCCAGGGGCACGCCGTACTGGAGGGACATGGAGGTCAAGGCTCCGATGGTGTCCATCAGACCGCCGATGGTGCTGCCTTCCTTGGCCATGGTGACGAACAACTCGCCCGGACGTCCGTCCTCGAACAGTCCGACGGTCATGTAGCCTTCGTGGCCGGCGATCTCAAACTTGTGGTTGACCGCCATGCGGGTGTCGGGGAGCCGACGGCGGAGGGGTTGTCCCACCTGTTCCCGGAGGGAGGCCAATTCGGCCTCCATGCCTCGGAGACGGGTTTCCAGTTGAACGACCTGCTCGGGAGCGGTGGCCGCCTTTTCGCCGCCTTCGGTGGTCTTCCTGGTATTGAGCGGTTGCGAACGCTTGGAGCCGTCGCGGTAGATGGCGACGCATTTCAGGCCCATGCGCCATGCCTGAACGTAGGCGTCGCGGATATCCTTGGTCGTGGCCTCGTTCGGCAGGTTGACGGTCTTGGAGATGGCTCCAGAGATGAACGGCTGCGCGGCGGCCATCATGCCGAGATGGGCCATATAATGGATGCTGCGCTGCCCGCGGTAGGGCTTGAAGGCGCAGTCGAACACTTCGATGTGCTCGGGCTTGAGTCCGCTCCGGGCGTTGTCACCGGCCTTGGCGCGCCCTTCCTTCACGGCGGCATCGTCGGCGGTCAGGACCACATCCTCGATCGTGTCATAGCGCTCAATGTGGGCGATGACGCCTTCGATGGCGCTGTCGCCGTAGCCGAGGCGGCGGAGGCCTTCGGGAACGGTGCGGTTGACGATCTTCAGCATGCCACCGCCGGCGAGCAGTTTGTACTTCACCAGCGCGATGTCCGGCTCGATGCCGGTGGTATCGCAATCCATGAGGAAGGCGATGGTACCGGTAGGCGCGAGGACGGTGACCTGGGCATTGCGGTAGCCCACTTCCTGACCCCGGGAAAGGGCGCGATCCCAGCAGCGACGGGCCTCGTCCTTGAGATAGGCGAAGTCATGGCTGGCCTGGATCTCCTCGACGGCGTTGCGATGGAGTCGGATGACACCGAGCGTGGACGCGACGTTGTCGGGTTGCAGTGGCTGGGCGACGCCGGTGCAGCGGGAGTCCTTGTAGCCGGGAAATGCACCCATGATGGCAGCGATCTCGGCGCTCTGCTCGTAGGCGTGACCGGTCATCATGGCGGTGAGGGCACCGGCGAGGGCGCGGCCCTCGTTGGAGTCATACGACAGACCGTAGCTCATGATCAGCGAGCCGAGGTTGGCGTAGCCCAGACCGAGCGTGCGGAAGATGTGGGAGTTCTCGGCAATCTCCTTGGTGGGATAGCAGGCGTTGTCGACGGCGATCTCCTGGGCGGTGATGTAGATCCGGATGGCGGCCTTGAAACGTTCGACATCGAACATGCCATCGGCCTGCTTGAACTTCATCAGGTTCAGCGACGCCAGATTGCAGGCGGTGTTGTTGAGGAAAACGTACTCCGAGCAGGGGTTGGTGGAGTGGATCGGTTCGGTTCCCTTGGCGGTGTGCCACTTCTGGATCGGACCGTCGTACTGGAGGCCGGGATCCCCGCAGACCCAGGTTCCCTCGGCGATCAGATCGAGCAGCTTCGAGGCATCCTTCTTCTCGAGGGGTTTGCCGGTGGTGACTGACCGGGTCCACCATTCCTTGCCCTCGATGGCGGCCTGCATGAACTCATCGGAAACGCGGACCGAGAGGTTCTCGTTCTGGTACATGACCGAGCCGTAGGCTTCGCCGTTGAACGAACCATCGTAGCCCTGCTCGATCAGCGCCCAGGCCTTGCGTTCCTCGCGCATCTTGGCGCTGACGAAGTCTTCGATGTCGCCGTGCCAGTCACGGAGGGTGTTCATCTTGGCGGCGCGACGGGTCTTGCCGCCGGACTTCACCACATTGGCGACCTGATCGTAGACCTTCAGGAAGGAAAGGGGACCCGACGGCCGACCGCCACCCGAGAGCTTCTCGCGGGAGGAACGGATGGGCGACAGGTCGGTGCCGGTACCGGAACCGAACTTGAACAGCATGGCCTCCGCATGGGCGAGGCGCATGATGCTCTCCATGTTGTCATCCACGCTCTGGATGAAGCAGGCGGAGCACTGAGGATATTCGTACTGGGTGGAGGCGCGCTCGGCCTCTTGTTTGCCGTGGTTGTAGAACCAGTTGCCCAACCCGGAATTCTTGCCGGCGCCGTACTGGTGGAAGAGGCCGACGTTGAACCAGACGGGGGAATTGAAGGCGCCGTACTGGTTGACGCACAGCCAGGTCAACTCCTGGTAGAAAAGTTCGCCGTCTTCCTTGGAGAAGTAGCCATCCTTGATTCCCCAGTCCGCGACGGTCCGGGTGACGCGGTGGATCAGTTGGCGGACCGACTGTTCGCGCTCGGGTTTGGCAGGGTCCCCGTAAAAGTACTTTGAACAGACCACCTTGGTGGCCAATTGCGACCAGGACTTCGGAACTTCCACATGGTCCTGCTTGAAGATCACCTTGCCCGAGTCATCGGTGATCTCCGCGGTGCGGCGTTCCCATTCAATCTGGTCGAACGGTGCGACCTTGGCATCGGAGAAAACCCGCTTCAACAGGAGACGATGTGCCTTGGGCGAAGCCTTGGCTCTGGTCTTCGAAGCAACCCGGGCCGGGGCAGGGGGCTTCGTTCTTCCATTCGCGCTGGTCGCGGTGGAAGTCACGCGGGTCGCAGTCTTCGCCTTCACCCGGTTGGACGGGCGGCCGGCGGTGGAGGCGTTGGGAACGACGGAGTCGCGGGCGTCGATCATGGTTGGTCGGTTCGGGTTGGGTCGGGATCGGGGGCTGAAATGGTCGAAAGCGCGAAGTCTCGCCGGAGTGAAGGCAGGGATCGGAGCAATGTGGTCATGAGAACCCTGCTGGAAGTCCCTGAAGGAACGGTCAACACCGTCGCGAGAGGAGTGGATCTCACGACAGGCTCATCCAGACAAAATTTCACGAGGGTGATCTGCATCCGATCTGCTGCGTCTTGTATGTCCTTTGAAACCGTGGGCTTGCGCCGAATTCCCCTGGGGGGCGGGTGCGGTGGCAACCCTATCCCTTGGGGACGGAGAGTCACGCTACCACCATATGTAGGGGCTACAAGGGCATTCTGGTGAAAAGTCACGTTCGCGTTAAAGGTGCGCAAACGACATGAAAAGTTGGGAGCGGCAGCCCTGCTGGCCGCTCGGGAAGACCGCGTCTGGCGTGACCAAGACCAACGCCCGGAGACGGCCTAGTAGCGAGGAAGCGAAGGGTCGACTTCGAGGGTCCATCGGTCGATCCCGCCTGCCAGGTTCAGGGCTCGGGAAAAGCCGTTTGCGTGGAGGTAAGCAACCGCCCGGGCGCTGCGCACGCCGTGATGGCAGTAGACCACGAATTCCTCGGGCTTCCAGTGTTCCAACTCTTCCAGTCGCTGCGCGAGTTCACCCAGAGGAATGAGCAGGGAATCTGGCAGACGAACGTACTCGTTTTCGCCGAGCTCCCGAACATCCAGCAGGCGGACGTCCTGCCCTTGGCGGAACCGTTCCGCGAGATCCGCTGGGTTGATCTGCATGAGCCAGAGTGCGTGAAACCGGACGGAGGATTACTGCTGCAGGCTGGAAAGAAACCGTTCCGCGTCGATGGCGGCGGAACAGCCCATCCCGGCGGCCGTGATGGCCTGCCGATAGACGTGGTCGGAGCAATCGCCGGCGACGAACACGCCAGGGAGGTTCATGGCGGTGCCCTCGGTGGGGCGGAGATACCCGTTCTCGTCCATGTCGAGGATCCCCTGGAACAATTGGGTATTGGGGATGTGGCCGACGGCGACAAACAGTCCGGCGCAGGGAAGAAGGGATTCCTCACCGGACTTCATGTTGCGCAGGCGCACGCCGGTCACTTTTCCTGCGGCTACATCGAGGACTTCGGTGACGACGCTGTCCCAGACGGGTTGGATCTTGGGATTGGCGAGGGTCCGTTCGGCCATGATGCGGGAGGCGCGGAGGCTGTCGCGGCGGTGGACGAGGTACACCTTCGATGCAAAGCGGGTGAGGTAAGTGGCCTCTTCACAGGCGGAATCACCGCCTCCAACGACGACCAACGCCTGATTGCGGAAGGGAGGCAGGGCGCCATCGCAGGTCGCGCAATAGGTGACCCCCTTCTTTTCGAGTTCGTCTTCTCCCGGAACGCCAAGATGGCGATGGCCCGCACCGGAGGCGATGATCAGGGTCTGCGTTGTGATGGATTGTCCGTCGACCACCAGGCGGATGGGCTTTTCGTCGAGGTGCACCGACTCGACGGAGGCAAACTGCACCTTGGCACCGAACCGCTCCGCCTGCTGTTGCATGCGGGTCATGAGTTCGTAGCCGTCGACGCCTTCGGGAAATCCGGGGAAGTTTTCGACGGTGGAAGTGGTGGTCAGCAGCCCGCCGGGCATGCTGCCGGTCAGCACGACGGGATTGAGGCTGGCCCGGGCGGTGTAGATGGCGGCGGTAAGACCGGCGCAGCCGGTCCCGATGATGACGACTTTTTCCATACGGAGTCGCCGACGTTAGGCTGGGTGGCTGCGAGCGGCAAGGTTGCGGCACGCACCGATCAGAGCACCCGACCGCCGTGGGTTTTGATCCAGCGTTCAGCGGCCTCGTATCCCGGGCAGATCCGGCCGACTTCGGCCCAGAATCGAGCCGAATGATTGAGGAACCGGAGATGCGCCAACTCGTGGAGGAGGACGTAGTCGGAAACCTCGGGGGGCAACTGGATCAGGTGCCAGTTGAGCGACAACACCCCGCGAGCGGAACAGGATCCCCACCTCGAACGTTGGTTTCGGATCTGGACGCCGCGCGGTTCGAAACCATGGTGCCCGGCCAGTTCCAGCGTGCGTCGGGGCAATTCCACCGCGGCGACCGCTCGCAGGTGACGTTCGACATGGGGTCGGAGATCGATTTCCCCCTCACGAGCGCGTGGCAGGCGGAGCGGACCGAGAAGGAGCGACGAACCATCGGAAGCCGCTTCCAGTGGAAAGGACTCACCCCGGAAAAGCACCCGGGCTCCAATCACCCATTCCTTTGGGCCAAGGGACCGTTGAGCGCGGGCCTCGACCCGGGTCTTCATCCACTCCGCCTGCCGATTCACGAATGCCCTGGCGTCGTCGAAACTTCCGCGCCGGGGGATCGTGCAACGGAAAATGCCATCGCGCCGCAGGGTAAGCCGGTAGAAGCGGGCCGTCGGGTGGCGGACAAAGACGAGTTGAACCGTTTGCCCGTTGATCTGGAGCGAAACCGAATCCATGGAAGATCCGTCAGTCATCCGGGCGGCGATGCGAGGGGGTGAATAAAAAAGGCGTGTTCGGCGACCGGTTGGCCTCGGAGCAGATGTTGTTGGAGGATGATCTCCAGCACTTCTGGCGTGCAGTCCTGATACCAGGTGCCCTCGGGGTAAACCACGGCGACCGGGCCCCGGGTGCAGATCTGAAGGCAGTCGGCTTTCGTCCGCGCCACCACGGCCTGAGGCCCGACCAACCCGAGTTCCTTCAACCGGCGCTTGAGGAATTCCCAGGATTCGAGACCTGCCTCGGGGAGGCAGCACTTCGGTTTGCTGGGAGTACAGCAGAGCAGGATGTGACGCTGGACGGTGGGAACCCCGTTGCGGCAGGCAACGCGTTCCGGAGGCTCGGCATCGGACGAGTCGGACATGCGATCACGGTACGGAGGGATGCGGTGGACGCCAAAGCTCAAACAGGCGGATGCGGCTGGGGATTTCGGTTGCGGGGGGAGGCCGACCACAGGGCATGGTTGAGGCATGTCGTTGAGTACAATCCGTGACCGGGAAAAGGATCCGGTGGCGCAGTTCTCGGTTTTTGTCCCGAATCGCATGGGCCGCATGCATGAGGTCGTGCGGTGGTTGGCGGCGCAGGAGGTGCATATCATGGCCCTCTCGGTACTGGACACCACGGACAGCACCATCTTCCGGATCGTGGTGGACGATCCGGATGGGGCGCGGCGACTGTTGGAGGAACATGCGGTGGCGTTCTCGGAAAGCCCGGTGGTATGCGTGGAGATCGACTCGGAGCAGCGATTGCAGGAGGTGCTGGCGGCATTGGTGGAGGCGGAGTTGAACCTCCATTACACCTATCCCTTCCTGACGCGGCCCGGGGGCAAATCGGCGTTGGCGATCAGCATCGAGCATCATGATGTCGCCGAGGATGCGCTCCGGCGGCACCAGTTCAAAGTGCTCTATCAGGGAGACATTTCCCGGTGAGCGACGCGCCTCCAGATCCGCTGCCCACCCCGTCGTCGGAGGAGGTTGTCCACAAACGGCGCCCGCGTTACCCGGGCCGGAACCCCCGCGCCTTCGAACATAAGTACAAGGAACTCCGATCGGTCCAATACCCAGATGCGGCGGCCCACATCGAGTCACGGGGCAAGACTCTGGCCGGCAGTCACCGGCCCATTCTCGTCCAGGAGATCCTTGGGGTGTTGAATCCCCGACCGGGCGAACGCGGCGTCGATTGTACCCTTGGCCACGGCGGGCATGCGCTTGAATTGCTCGGCCGACTGCGGACGGACGGAGCTCCGGGTCGCCTGCTGGGCCTGGATGTTGATCCCCTGGAATTGCCAAGGGCAGAGGCCCGGATCCGGGCGGCCGGCCATGACGCCGATGCCTTCGTTGCTGTGCCCTCGAATTTCGCCGGTCTTCCCGCCGTGCTGGCCCGGATGGAATGGGACGGCGCGGATGTCATCCTGGCCGACCTCGGGGTGAGTTCCATGCAGATCGATAATCCGGAGCGGGGCTTCACCTATAAGTCCGATGGACCGCTGGACCTCCGGTTAAATCCGCTTCGCGGGGTTTCGGCGGCTGAATGGTTGGCGGGGGTCCGGGTCAACCGCCTTGAGGCCGCCTTGCGCGAAGGCGCCGACGAACCCCGGGCGACCAGCCTGGCCGCGGCGTTGGCCACGGCCCGAGAGGTGACCCCCTTTCGCCGGACCTGCCAACTTGCGGATTGGCTGCGTGGCTGGGGGGACAAGGCGGACCCCAAAGACGAGATTGAGCGTCGGGTACGACGGGTGTTTCAGGCCCTGCGCATCGCCGTGAACGACGAATACAGCGCGCTCGACACCTGGCTCCGGGGTTTGCCTGCATGCCTTCGCCCCGGCGGGCGGGTGGCCGTCCTGACGTTTCACTCGGGCGAGGATCGTCGGGTGAAACACGCCTTCCGTCGGGGACTGGAAGATGGAACCTACTCGGAGGCACCGGACGAAGTCCTCCGCCCTAGTCCGGAGGAGCAACGGGCGAATCCAAGGTCATCGTCGGCGAAACTACGCTGGGCCCGGCGCGCTGGCGAAACCGGGAAGTAGGGAAGCGAGGGAATGGGCGGGCCACCGGCACCCGCGTCCAGCGACCTCGTCCGGTGTCAGGGACTGGCCTTGGAGGGCAAGCGAACTGGAGGCGTTCCTGGCGGGGGGGTGCCGCCGGGGGGATGCCCAGGCGGGCGTCCGCGGGAACCGTCGCCGCCACGATCCTTCATCCATTGGTTGCGACGTTCCTCCATCTGGCGGAACCGGTCCTTCTGGGTGGGGTCGAGCAGATCCACGATCTTTTCATTGCACCCCTTCATGATGGCATCGGTCTGTTTGAAATTCTCCTTGTGAAGGGAGCGCACGCGCTGGACCGCCTCCTGAACGAGCGGTTCAACCTGCCGGATCTGTTCGGCCGAGAGCTCCAGTTCCTTGGAATAGCGCTCGATCATGTGGGCGGCCATGTCACGGGGACGGGGTCCCCCCGGTTTGATGACGGAATTGCGACCCCACTGGTAGCCCCCTGCGATGCCAGCGGCAGCGCCCGCGAGGAAGACGGCCGCAAGGTAAGTGGCGACCCGGGATGGAG
>JBDNHZ010000189.1:0-8123 GCA_041688515.1 Verrucomicrobiota bacterium | reverse complement strand
TGCCGGAATCCGCCCACATTTGAGGGATTCGTACTCGACACTCTTTTTCAGGATTTACCCCTGTTTTTCTGAGGTCTGGAAGCCGTTGATGGATTGGTTTCCGGTGGAGGGAGTGGTCGGCGAAGAGGCGATCCTCGAGGTGCCAGAGGATGGGCAGATGTATCTTCGTCTGGGGCTCTCGCTGTGAGGAGGAAAGCATCCAGGCCGCTGCGGTCTCGGGTGCCGTCCGCAGTCGGGGATGGCTTCACGCTGGTGGAGTTGTTGGTCGTGATCGCCATTGTGGCCATTCTGGCGGCACTGCTGTTGCCGACGATGACGAAGGCGCGGGATCGGGCGCATGGGGTGGTGTGCGTGAGCAATGTGCGACAGCTCATGCTGGGCTGGTTGCTGTACGAAGATGCGACGGGGCGACTGGCTCCGACCGCAAGCGGCCCATGGAGTGGTGATCCCACCAATCCAGGGTGGACGGCCGGAACGATGGGCTGGAGTTTCACCTCGCCGGAGTGGGTATGGATGCGGACCAACACGGAGATCATGATGTCGCCCGGGTCTGGAAAGATCGGTCCCTATGTGCGGTCGCCGGGTGTGTACCGATGCCCCGGCGATCGAAGCGGAATCAAGAAGGGCACCGCGACGGCTCCGTACCGGGTGAGGAGTTACTCGATGAACTTGTCGATCGGGAGTTGGCCATCATCCCCACCGAATGCCCCTACGTACTTCGGCAAAATGGCGGATTTCCGTCACATTGCTCCCGCGAACGTATGGGTGTTGATCGAGGAGCATCCGGGCACGATCAACGACGGACGGTTTGAGGTGATGTGGCCGGCGAACGTGGGTTCAGAGTTGTGGACGGACTATCCGGCGAGGCGACATGGGCGCACCGGTTCGGTGAGCTTTGCAGATGGGCATGTCGAGGCACGGAAGTGGGTGGATGGATTGACCATTCCGGAAGCCTCGGAGTTGGATCGGACGTGGTCGCATCCGGTGCCTGGAAGCCGGGACTTCCGCTGGCTGCACGACCAGACTCGCAGCTACGGAGATCGGCCGTGACGGGTAACCGGTCGGCGGAACCGACTTCGGCTCAATCCGGTTCCGCCGGGAATGACATGCCGCAAGGAAGCCCGGTTCCACCGGGACGGTGAAGCGCCTTGTGGGCTGCGGGGGCGGGGAGGAGAGAGGCGGGCGAGGACGCCCGCGGTCCCGGGAGGGACCTGGAGGTGCGGCCCCCCGCTCAGACCGCCCGGGTCAAAACGCCTTCCCAGTCTTTCCACACGGGTTCGTAACCCAGTCGCCGCAGGAGATCGGCGATCTCGGCCGGGGTACGGTTGTCGGCGATCTCGAACTGACCGGTGGCATTGGTCGCCCGTCCTTCGGTCCGCGTCAGGGCTGGATTGTCCGAGGCCAACTCGACGATCCGGCCGCGCACGGTCTGATGGATGTTCTCGTTTCCGGCACCGGTGTAACCGCCGGGTTCGGTGTGGCTGCCGGCACTGGCGTGGGTGATGCCGAGGGGGAAGATGCCGTCGCGGAGGGCGGCCGATTCGCGCGTGGAAAGCACGAGGCCGGCATCCGGCAGGTACAGGCGGAGCGCGGCGATCAGTTGAACCAGTTCGCGGTCGGCCAGGTGCGTCAGCGGTTGGAACTCGCCGGCGCAGGGACGAAGTCGGGGGAGCGACAGGGTCAGCATGGCTTTCCAGCAATGACGCAGGAGGTAGGAGGCGTGGGCGGCGAGGCTGAGGGCTTCGATCCGCCAGTCGGCGATGCCGTACAACGCGCCGATCCCCAGGCGACGGAATCCAGCGGCATAGGCCCGTTCGGGACATTCCAGACGCCAGTCGAAGTTGCGCTTCGGTCCGGCCGTGTGCATGCGGCCATAGAGTTCGCGATCGTAGGTCTCCTGATAGACCACCAACCCTTCCGCGCCGGCCTGAACGATGGGCACGTATTCCTTGGTTTCCATCGGGCCGACTTCGAGCGAGATCGAAGGGATGGTCTCGGCCAGGACCCGGGTACAGTCCGCGAGGTAACCGTTGGAGACGAACTTCGGGTGTTCGCCCGCGACCAGCAGGATATTTCGGAAGCCTTGGGCGGTCAGTTCCCGAGCCTCCTTGCGGACGTCGTCGAGGGACAGCGTCACCCGCAGGATCGCGTTGTCGCGCGAGAACCCGCAGTAGGAACAGTTGTTGATGCACTCGTTGCTCACGTAGAGCGGGGCGAACAGGCGGATCACCCGACCAAACCGCTGACGCGTCACGGCCTGGGATCGGCGGCAGAGGAACTCCAGTTGTTCGCCCGCCGCCGGCGAAAGCAGGGTGGCGAACTCCGACAACGAACGCGGGCCGTGTTCGATGATCGCGCGGACTTCCTCAGCGCCGGCTCCGGTGGCACGGCGGAGGAGGGGACTGAGGGGCAACTGATTGAACTCACCGACAAAACTCATCGCGCACGGACTCTAGGCACGCACCGCCGCAGTGCAATCAGGGAGACGAGGTTCCACCGGAATGGGGAGGCTACCGGGGCGGAGGGTTGGCGCGCGTGGCGGGGTTCTGGGAGAAATCCATCAGGCGCAGATCTTCGGCGGAGGGTTCACCTCCGGACTGTTGCCAGTACTCTTCCTTGAACGGATTGAGTTTCGGGCCGGTGGCGGTCTCGTTGACCAGGAACGGCGGAAGTGAACTCCACCAACCGTCGAATTTCCCGGCCATTTCACGGACACGCTGGGGTGCCAACGCCGCGAGATCGTTGGTTTCGCCCGGGTCGGCTTTCACGTCAAAGAGCATCCAGTGGGGTTGATCACTGCCGTCGGGTGACACCAGATGCCATTGAGTCGTCCGCACGGCAGCCATTCGGTAGCGGGCGGTTTCGGGTGAGGCTCGGTAGTGCCATCGGCCGACGTGGGTGAACAACGTCCGGTCCGGCCAATCGGCTCCCGCATCGTTCAGGAGCGGCACCAGGCTGCGGCCTTCGACCTGGGCATCCCGTCGGGGATCCGGAGGCGCGCCGGCGATCTCGGCGAGGGTGGGAAAGAAATCGACGTGGGCGGTGAGCGCCGATCGATCGCCGGGGACCAACGTCCCCGGCCAGCGCCACAAAGAGGCGGCCCGGGTTCCGCCCAGGAAAGCCGTTCCCTTCTTCCCGCGCATTCCGGCGTTGTAACCGGCCAGGATTCCCCCGTCGGCCCCGTTGTCGTTCATGAAGATGACCAGCGTGTCCTTCTCCAGGCCGCGTTCCCGGGGTCGCGCGAGGAGGCGTCCCACGTTGTCATCGATGTTGGCGACCATGCCGAGGAAGCGCGCGGCGTTGGTGTTGGCGAACTTTCCGGCGTAACGGGCCTCGTCCTCGGGTCGAACGTCGAGGGGCGCATGCGGGGCGTTGCAGGAGATGTAGGCGAAGAACGGGCGCTCACGCTTCTGTCGATCGATCCAGGCCATGGCCTCCCCGAAGAAGACGTCGGTGCAATAGCCGCGGGTCTTTTCGAATCGGCCATTGTGCAGGATTGTGGGATCAAAATAGCGATTCCCCGGTGCATCGCCGCACGAGCCCGGATAGGTCTGCCCGATGCCACCGCCGCCGTGGATGAACACTTCGTCGAATCCGCGTCGGTCCGGTCGATACGCGGGTTCGTCGCCCAGGTGCCATTTGCCGAAAATGCCGGTGGTATAACCGGCGCTGCGCAGGACTTCGGCGAGGGTCATGGCCCCGGGCGCGAGGCGTTCGCGCTCGAGGATGGTGTGGGTCACGCCGTTCTTGAACTCGTGTCGGCCAGTCAACAGCGCGCTGCGGGTCGGAGCGCAGGTGGGACTGACATGGAAGTCGGTGAAACGCACGCCCTCGGCGTGGATCCGGTCGATGTGCGGCGTCTGGAGGATCGGGTGTCCATGACAGGAAAGATCGCCGTAGCCCTGATCATCGGTAAGAACGAAGACGATGTTGGGACGACGTCCGGCCAACGGGTTGGCCGCCTGCACGGGCACGACGGACCACCACGCCAGCAGGGCTGCAAGCAGGGTGAGTTGGCCGAAGAATGGCAGCAGGCGGCGAGGGCGCGAGAGCAGGGAGCGCATGACGGGTGGGTGTCGGTAGGCGTCGGGTGGGGATGTCGCCTTGGGATTCAAGGCCGCAGCAGACGGTAGAACGTTCCACCGGCGGCCGTCGCCGGGAGGTCTGTGGTCGCCGCAGGATTGGCGTTGAGGGAGGTGATCCTGGTCCACGTCCGGAGGTCGGGCGACGTTTGCAGGTCGTAGGTTCCATCGCCTTCGCTGACCGTGATGCGGATCTGGTTTGCCGGCAGGGTCGTGATGGACAGCCGTGGACGGGTGGCCTGGACGAGCACCACCAAGGGAAGGCTGTCTGCGGTGGCACCGAGATTGTCGACGGCGCGGGCAATGAGGCGGTGGTTGCCGACGGTGGTGGGCGTCCAGTCGAAGGAATAGGCACCGGCGGTGGGTGTGAGTGTCTGGCCGAGAAAGGTGGACCCGTCATAGAACTCGACCCGGGCAACGCTGCCGTCCGGATCCGAAGCCTGGGCCGCCAGTTGGAGGGCGACGGACGGGGGTGCCGGTGTCGACCTCGGGAGCAATGAGACCACGGGGAGACCGTTGGTGCCGACGAACGTTCCACGTCGATAGATGATTCCCATGTAGGCGTCCTCGATCCACCACACCGGATCGCCGCTGGGTGCGAGGCGATCCGCGGTCAACGGGATGCGGTACAACGACACGCCGGAGCCGAAGAAGCTGCCATCGGGAGCGGCGTACAGCACCGCTCCTTCGTCGCCGGTGAAGCACGGGTAGGTGTAAACGTCCTCGACGATCCGAATGGAGTTCGCCTCGCCTGCGAAGAGATCGGCGACGAACACGTACGACAGGCTCGCCGCGACATCGGTGGCTTCAAACAACAGGTATCGATTGCCGGCGCGGCCGAAGGAAGGGTTGCCGGTGTCGACGCCCTTGATCGGTGGAATGATCACGGACGTTCGCCCTGTGGTGGGGTCGATGGCCGAGAGACTCCAGCGTTGGACGGGATTTGCGGAGCCGAAGCGGACGGTCGAGAGGGCGTCGTAAATGAGCAGGCTGCCGTCGGCGGAGAAGGTCATCGCGTCGGCATACAGGACATTGTCCACCGACGAGCCATCCAGAAGGGGTGCGACGAGGATAAAGGTCCGGCTGCTGCTGTTGATCAAGTCGATCAAAAGGATCTCGTTCATCGGGATGCCAGTGGTGGAATCCCGCAGGACGAGGCTGACGTAGCGCCCATCGGGGGAGGTCGCCACCGAGTGGATCCGGCCGGCCTCGCCCAGATCGGAACGGACCGAAGGATCGTCGGTGGCAATGATGGCGAGGTCGTGGGCGGAGGTGACGAACATGGCAAGGTCGCCGGAACCATCGACGGACGGACGCGATTTCTTGATGCCGGTTGCGACCTGCCGGCCGAAGGAACCGTCGTTCAGCGCGGTTTCCCAACGCCGCATTTCGTACCCGCTGAAAAAGGCATCCTGCACCGTGAGGTAGGAGTCCGGTGCGGTGACGACGGGAATCGGCGGGGGCGGGGTGGTGCTGGGCGCGGCAAAGATCTCGACGGAGTCGAAGGCCTGGGCCGTCCGGAGAGCCTGGGCGCTTCCGGCACCAAACAGTTCTTCGGCGCTGGCGATGGCTGCGAGGCGGGCATCAATGAACTGGCTCTGGGCAAGCAGGTGAACCGTCAGGGCCCGATAGAAGATTCGCTCTGCCGGAACCAGGCCGAGGGCGTTGGGGAGACCGGCGGCGAGTTGGTAGAAGGCCTTGTTGACGATGGAGCTGTTGATGTGGACGCC
The DNA here is from genome assembly GCA_041688515.1 of Verrucomicrobiota bacterium. Lineage (GTDB taxonomy): Bacteria > Verrucomicrobiota > Verrucomicrobiia > Limisphaerales > UBA9464 > UBA6176. The sequence continues at coordinate 2,311 of JBDNHZ010000189.1, read as the reverse complement.
GCCGTGGTCCCCGGCGTCGGTGTTCGGCAGTTTCACGAACTCCGACATCTTTCCGGGAAGTTGTTTGCTCGCCGGATTCTTCATGTCGCGGAACGGCGTCGGCAGGCGGCTGCCGATGAGCCAGTCGGGCTGGCCATCGGTCCGGGCCTCGGCCATCTCCCCGAAGATGTCGGCGAAGGATTCGTTCAAGGCACCGGGCTGGTTCTGGTAGATGAGACCGGTGGTTTTCTCGACGACGCCATGGGTGACCTCATGGCCGATGACATCGAGGGATGCCGCATACGGCTTGGCATCCCCGAATCCCATCATGCCAACGGTCCCGTTCCAGAAGGCGTTGTCGAGCCCTCCGATCCGGATCAGGGCCGTCAGCGTCGTTCCCTGGTTGTCGTACGAGTTCCGGCCGTGACGCTCCCGGTAGTAATCGTAGGTCTCAGAGAAGCAGTAGGCGGCGCTGATGCCATCGGGGACGGACCACGTGTTGGGGGATGGCGAGGTGACGTAAAGAATCTCGGAGTCCGTCAGTCGATCCAGGGGGATGCCGTGGGCGTCGGCGATCAGGATGACTCCGCGGCCGTCGACGACGGGATTGAAGCCTGCGTCGAAGGAGGGTTTGCTGGCGTCGATCAGGTAATAGGTAGCGCCCGATTGCCAGACGTTCAGGTTCCTGGTGGTGCCAAGGAGGTCAACGCCGCGTCCAGCGACGTTCGCCGAGCAGATCCTTGATTCGCGGGAAAGCAGTTGGCCCGTCGCGGCGTCCACAACGACCCGCCACGCCTGGGAGAACCCAACGGTGATCTCGAAAGTCCACGACAGCCGCGCCGCTTCGCCCGGTGGAACGAGGATGACGAGCTCCGGCGTGGTGCTCATGGCGGACCTGGCCCCAGGGATACGGACGCGAGTCAGGGTGGCTGCCTGTTCGGCAGTGATCCCGGGTGCCATGCTTTCGAGCTGTGGGGTGGCTTCGAGGGTGGACTCGATGCCCGTCAGGTGTCCGTCGACGCGGATGTGTGCCAGCAGTTCGCACCCAAGCATCCGGAGATCGTGATGCCGCTGCTGAAAGCGGAGGTGGGTGAACCCGAGGACATCCGATTCTTCGCGAACCAGTTCAAGCTCCGAACCGGGATCCGCGAGGCGGAAAAGTTCCCGGTATTGCTCCAGAAAGGCGATGACCCGTCGGCTGGGATGAGGCAACGCGTTCGGTTGCGCAGAGCGGGCCAAAGTGTCGGTCAGGTCAGGCCCAGCCAGGTGTCGCGGAAGGCCGTTCTCCCGCCAGTGGATTTCGGCGCCGGGTGGAACCTTCACTTGCCGGGGCGAGGGCGCGGTTGCCATGGCCGGCGGGGTGGGCCCGAGACGCAGGCGCTTTGCCTCCACCAATTGTGCGAGTCGGACACGGACTCGTTCCTCAACCGGTGTGGCATCGCGCTGACGGGCGGTGGTGATGCCGGCGGTGGCACCAGCGATCGGGGTTGCAAAGGACGACCGTACCGCGTCCGGAATGCTGGGCTCCTGGGCAAGAGCCGCGAGGGCAAAGAAGCAGAACCCCCACTTCAGAAGTCGATGATCGGGTTTCATGAAGGAGATCACACGCAAGGTCGTGGGGCGTGTCAACGCGGGCTTGGACTGGAATTCGCCGCCGGTCCCCAGGAGAAACAGCGCTCGCTGGCTCCGCGCGGCAGGCGGGGTTAGCGTCGCCGGGTTGCAAGCAGACTTTCCAGATCACTACACGACCCTCGGTTTGCACCGACGCTGTACCGAGGTCCACATCCGCACCGCCTACCGGGTGCTCGCCAAAGAGCATCACCCCGATCTCAACGGTGGTTCCGAAGACTCGGTGGCCCGGACCCAGATCCTCAATGCGGCTTACGCAGTCCTCATCGATCCGGAGCAACGGAAGGCCTACGACCGCGAACTGGCCGCCGCGGAGAAGGCTTCGGTTCCGGTGCGGGCGGGTCGAATTGAACGGAATGTCTCCCAGGACGCGACCCTGCGGCTCGAGGATTTCCTGGTCGGAACCACGCTGGAAGTGCGGGTGAATGATCCGGCCAATCCCGCCGGACCCGAGCTCTACGAGTGCCTGGTCCCACCGGGCACCGCGCCTGGAGCCCGCTTCCGGGTGCCGCGCGAAGGGGCGTTCCGGGGCGGGTTTGTCGTCGTTCGGGTCCGGCCGGGTCCGGACTTTCGATTCAAACCGCGCGGTTCGGACCTGCGGTGCGACCTGCGGATCCGGGCCGATCAAGCGGCCAAAGGCGGCTCGCAGAGTGTTCGCGGGCTCGGAGGGAACTATGTCCGGGTCGAGATCCCGGCCCGGGTG
>JBDNHZ010000188.1:0-2840 GCA_041688515.1 Verrucomicrobiota bacterium | reverse complement strand
TGTCGAGATCCTGAAGCAGCGGCCGCGGGATCGCCTGCCACTCCGCCGGTTGCAAGGCCGCGGGCAGGGTGGCCGCGGTGACCTGAAGTCGGCCGCTGGATTGGATGGTGACGAACCCGCGCTGGAGTCGGGCGTCGGCGGCGAGGATCCCTTGGACGACGGTATTGGTGGCGGCCTCGGCGATGGGAGCCTGCCAGGTGGCTTGGAGCAGATACTTGCCCAGGATGCGGCGATGAAGCTTCACCTCCCACAGTTGAAGCCCGTTGGTGATGGAACCTGCCTGGGCGACGAAGTCCGCCACCTGTTCCCCGCGCAGACGGAGGCCGGTGGCATTGGTGGGAACGCGGACGAAGAGGGATTTCAACCCGGTGTTCTCGATCTGATACTGGAGGTTGGCGGTGACCTTGAGCTGTGCCTCGGTGACCTGAACGTGCTGGAGGCTGGTGACCTGGACCCAGGCATCCACCTGTTCGAGTTCAAGCGCCAGGTTCCAGGTCGATTGCAGCAGTCGGAAGGCGAGCACGCCCTTCTGTCGGATGCCGGCCTTCTCCGGATCGAGTTGGGTGATGCCCTCGCGCTGGGCGACCTGGAGGCGAAGGCCCTGTTCCGGGACGATCACCAACTGGCCGCGTTGCTTGGAGGCTTCCCGGAGCCACAGGCGCGGCACCGTCACGGATTTCACGCCGCGCGTCCCGCTCCCGGCGAGGTTGATCGAGAAGAGATGTTCGCCTTCGGTGCGTCCCTTGAGATGCAGGGTGATGATGCGCGCCTCGGCGGTCTTCAGTTCGGTCCAGTGACTGAGGGCGGGGCCGGTAATGGATTCGACGTCGAGCCCGGTTGGCAGGGCGAAGCTGACGCGGAAGATGCCGGCGCGGGTCACGGTCATCTTGAGGTTGGACGCAAGCACGGTCCGATCTTCGCCGAGGGACAGGGTGTCCTGGGTCTCGACGCGGATGTCGGGTTCAACCGCAGAAGCGCGGAGGGAGAGGAAACCGCGGGCGTCGGAGTGGCGATAGGCGCGGCGCAAGGTGAGGCCGGGCATGCGGGCCTGGAGGAGCTGGACCGGCCCGGCGGGATAATCCTCGAGGTTGAGCGGGGCCAGCATGTCGGGCGTGACGGTGTCGAGTTGAACCTCGTTGCCGGTGGCGATCCCGACGGCCCCGACCTGGCCGGCGGCTCCCACGAGGGTGGGCAGGGACACCCGTTGCTCGACCGGCAGGGCACCGGTGGCGATCTGGGATCGGACGACCAGGGTGAACGGACGCGACTGGGCTGGGCTCAGGGTCACGCGGAGGCGTCGGGTGTCGGGATCAAAGCGCCAGAGCGAAACGATGGGAACGGAGGCGACGCGCTTCTCCAGGGCGTTGGTGGCGGAGATCGGCGGGGTGCTGGCGGCCGGGTCGGTGACGTCAGTGATGGTGGCTCCGGCGGGGATGTCGAGGAGCAGTTCGGAGAGTTGTCCCTGGGCGGGCCGGAGTTGGAGCGCGTGCACGCCTTCCACCAGCCCGGCGGTGGGAGTGAACAGATGGGTGGTGTCGGCGTAGAAAACCGGCTTCTCCCGTTGGACATCGCGGGTGCGCGGCCGCCAGGCGATCCAGGAATCGGAGGCCGGCCCGAGGACCATCTGGACGCGGGTGCCGTTGGTGACGGCCGGGTCGCGTTGGATGGACACGGCGTCGGCGGCGAGAACTTCGGCATCGAGATCGGCGAGGGAAAGGTCCAGGCGATTGATGAGCCCTTGGCGTGAGGGCAGTGCGAAGCCCGTGACGCCGTCGCGCTCGGAAAGGTGCACCTGGTAGACCAGCTCAATATTGAAGGTGCCGTCCTGCTGGGCGAGCAGGTGATGCCCGCGTCGGCTCTCGGCCGGGGATTGCACCAGGCGCAGCCCGTTGGTGGGAAAGGCGGCGCGGGTGAGGACCGCGGGATCGAAGAGGATGGGCAGCGACTGGTTGCGGGTGGCGTGCCAGCGGATGCGGGCGGTGGCGGTGGCGAACCCGTCCTCGACGCGCACCTGCTGAATGACGGATTCAGCCAGGGGAATCTCGGCGGCGTCGGCCCGCTCGAACGAGGCGAAGGTGCCCAAGGCGAGCAGGAGCGCGGCGGTGGCCCCGCCGGTCACGGACGGAGCGGGCGGAGTGGCGTCGGGCGGTGGGATGGAGGAAGGCTGGGCTCGTCGAGCCGCGGCGAGTGCGGGCAGCAGGAGGTGGACGACCGCGAACGCAGCGAGGACGACGAAGAAGGGTCGGGTATCCATCGGGATGCGGAGGGCTGCCCAGGCGAGGAGCGACCAACCACCGGCAATCACTGCGGTGCGAAGGATTCCAGGGGGCCGGGTGAAGGCGAAGATCCAGGCCACGAGGGCGAGGAAGGCGGGCCAGACCCGGCCGTAGCCGGGCGAGGCGCCGGACTCCACGTTGTCGAGTTCGATGTGGAGGGCGCTGCCGGCCTGCTGGATGGGGGCGAGGAAGGCCAGGCCGTCGCTGGCCGCCCGTTGCTGGGCGGGGGCGGGCTGGTGGAGTTCCCTGACCACCAGAACGGCGAGGACAAAGGCGGTCAGACAGACGAGGGGGCCACCGATGCGACGCAGGTGGGAGGCGTCGTCGGGCATGCGGACCGCCCAGCGACAGGCGAGGGCGGCGACGAACAGGAGCGCGGCCAGTGCGATCAGGTTGGGCAGGTTGCGCGAGTCCGAGAGCAGGGCGGAGATTCGGGCCAGTGCCGAGGGATCAACGAGACCGTTGGCCGGAGTCAGGGAACCGCTCCGAAAGAGGAGTTGTCGGCCGGTGTCCGGCTGGATGTTCCATTCGGCAAGCAGGACCGGGGCGGCGGCGACGGGCGCG
>JBDNHZ010000187.1:0-6557 GCA_041688515.1 Verrucomicrobiota bacterium | reverse complement strand
GCCTATCAACTCTCCATCACGCCCAACCGCTGGAACCAGGATGATCTGGTCAACTTCTCCCACGCCCTTCCCCGACGTCTCTCCGCCGAGCAACTGCTCGATGCGGTTGCCGTCGCCACCGGGCATCGCCAGCAGTTCAAGGACATGCCGGCCGGCGTCCGCGCCGTGATGGCCCCGGACGGCATGGTGGGCGGCGGCGATTTCCTGGCGCTGTTCGGACGTCCCAAACGCCAGAGCGCCTGCGAATGTGAACGCGCCGGCAACGTGACCCTTGCCCACGCACTCAATCTGGTGAATGGCCCCACGCTGGGTGAATGCGTCACCGCTGCCGACAACGATCTCGCGAAGCTCATCCAGTCTGAACCCGACGATCGGAAGGTGAACGAACAGATCTATCTCGCCTGCCTCTCACGGCCGCCCACCGACAAGGAGACGGCCGCGATTCAACTCGGAAAGGGAGACGAACGCCTCGCCGGCGCCCAGGATCTGACGTGGGCGCTGCTCAACAGTCCGGCTTTCTTGTTCAATCGGTAGAAACGACGGGCTCCAAGAACCCTCGCGAAACTCCACTTTGACAGCATGACAACGGTCACTCTTCCCATTCCGATTCCCGACCGTCTTTTCGAGCAACTCGGGCTCGCCTCGCAGGATCAGGTGCCGCTCGAGCTCCGATTTATTCTGGCCGCCAAGCTGTTTTCAGACGGACGACTCTCCACCGGGCGCGCCGCCGAAATGGCCGGTATGGGCAAGATTGCTTTCATGGAGGAACTTGGTCGCCGTCACATCCCCGTGGTCAATTGGGATGAGGAGGAGATCAGACGCGAACTCGGAAATGTTTGAGGAACTCCTCATCGCTGATAGCGGTCCCCTGATCGGTCTTGCCAAGATCGGCCGGCTGGATCTGCTCCCGCGGCTGGCGACCTCGGTCATGATTCCTGCCATGGTGTGGCAGGAAGCCGTGGCTGCGCGCCCGCTGGCACCAGATGCTATCACGGTTGCCAGGGCAGACTGGTTGGAAATACGAACCGCACCAGCCCCGGAGATCTCTCAACTGGACCCGAAACTCGATCCTGGCGAGGCCGAAGCCATTGCCCTTGCTCTCCAGTTTCCCCACGCCTGCCTACTTTTGGATGACCGCTTGGGTCGTCGCGAAGCAGGCAGACTCGGGCTCCGTTTCCTAGGGGTTGTCGGCCTGCTGAAGCTCGCCAAGGACCAAGGCTTGATCCACCAACTCGGGCCGGAGCTCCAATCCCTCCTCAGCGTCGGATACCCCCTTTCTTCCAAACTCGTTGCTGATGCTCTGGAAAGGGCCGGCGAATTCCACTCCATAAAATGATCTCCATCCCCGGCCAATACGGTGCCACCTGTGACGGCTTTTCGCGCCGCGAGTTCCTGCGGGTCGGCGGGGCGGGCCTCGCCGGCCTGAGCCTCGCCAACATCCTCAAGCTTCAGGCACAGCAATCTCCCGGTGTCGGTCCCGCCGCCGGCCAGCCGAAGAACGGCTGGGGCCGCGCCAAGTCGGTCATCATCCTCTATCTCCAGGGCGGACCGAGCCACATCGACATCTGGGATCCGAAGCCGGATGCGCCCTCCAACATCCGCGGCGACTTCAAGCCCATCCGCACCAACGTCGCTGGAATCCAGTTGAGTGAAGTGATGCCCAAGCTGGCCCAGCAGATGGACAAGGCCACGCTCATCCGTTCGATGAGTTACACGCCCGTCGGTCTCTTCAACCACACCGCCGCCATCTACCAGATCATGACCGGCTACACCCCCGATCGCGTGTCGCCGTCCGGTCAGCTTGAGCCTCCGGCTCCCAACGATTTTCCCCACCTCGGTTCGCAGATCGCCCGGTTACGCCCGCCGGAAGTTCCCATGCTGCCGTTCGTCATGCTGCCGCGCCCGTTGCAGGAATCGAACGTCATCGGCAAAGGCGGCACGGCCGGGTTCCTCGGGGCGGCCTTCGACCCCTACTATTTTTACCAGGACCCGGCGAAGGAGATCAATCTGGCCGACCTCACCCTGCGTCCCGAGGTCTCGCGCGAACGCCTCAAACGCCGTTCGCGCCTGCTCAAGACGGTCAATGACGCCATGCCCGAGATGGAGAAGGCGGTCGAGAAGTACGCGCTCGACGCCTATTATCAAAAGGCCTTCGACCTCGTCTCCAGTGGCCGCGCCCGCGATGCCTTCGATCTCACCAAGGAAGCCGATGCTCTCCGCGACCGCTATGGCCGCCACACCTTCGGCCAAGGTTGTCTGCTCGCCCGACGCCTGGTCGAAGCCGGCACCCGGGTCGTCCAGATGAATTGGCCCGCAGTCGCCAACGGCGATCCCACCGTGGACGCCTGGGACACCCACGCCGCCAACTTCGGTCCGCTCCGCAACCTGCATTGTCCGAAGCTCGATTCCGGCCTCAGCGCCCTGCTGGAGGATCTCGACCAACGCGGGCTCCTGAAGGAAACCCTCGTGGTCGCCCTCGGCGAATTCGGGCGCAGCCCGCGCCTCGGCGTCTCCACCAGCGGCAACACCAACTCGCCCGACGGACGCGATCACTGGCCTTATTGCTACACCGCCTTCATCGCCGGGGCCGGCGTCTCCCGTGGCGCGCTGTACGGCCGTTCTGACGCCACCGGTTCTTCCCCGGCGGAGTTGCCGGTCCATCCCACCCAGATCGTCGCCACCATCTACCACGCCCTCGGCATCGATCCGCACACCATCGTCATGAACCATCTCAACCAACCCCGCGAACTGGTCCAGGCCGAGGCGGTGCTTGGGTTGTTCAGTTGAGAAACCGCACCCGCGAAGTACGCCCTGCGACTGCGCCCTGAGCGCTTCCAAGCGACTCCCCATCTTCGAAATCTGCGTCCTCTGTGGACCATCCACCGCGGTTTTCAGATCCAACCGTCTTTCCGAGAGTGAAACCAAAAACTGACCTCGCCGGGCTTGGCATCCTGCTCCTCGCCGGCATCTCCGCGCACGCCGCGATCCAGCCGGTGCCGCGGCTGGATTCGGCTTCTTCCGCCTTCCTCCAACGCGGCTCCACCAACACGGTCACTCTCGCCGGCGAAGGCCTGGGTTCCGTCACAGACTCCCTTCCCTCCCATCCCGGCCTTCGCATCCTCCCGCAACCCGCCTCCGCTCCGGCTGTGGTCCTCGAAGGTTCCGCCGGCGGGATCTCCGTGCGGCCCTCCGATCCCGCCCGTTCCTACGGTGTGCAGATCGTGGTCGCTCCCGACGCACCCCTCGGAGGCCACGAGGTGCGCGTGGCCGGTCCCGGCGGCGTCTCCAATCCGCTGGTGCTTCAGGTGACCGACCTCCCCGAAATCGCCGAGCCCGGTGGAACGGCCCAGGCGAGTTCCGCTCCGCTCCTCGCTTTTCCTGTCGGCATCGCCGGACGGATCGGCACCGGCACCGAACTCGACCACTACCGGTTCAAGGCCCGCGCCGGCGAAGAGATCGCCTTCGACGTTCAGGCCAACCGCACCGGTTCCCCCCTCGACGCCACGCTCCTGATCCTGGATGCCCAGGGCAAGGAAGTGGCCCGGAGCGAGGACGTCCACGGCCTCGACCCATACCTGACGTTCAAGGCTCCCGCCGACGGCGAGTACGTCGCGCGACTCAATGACGTCCGGTACCTGGGCGGCGACAAGTTCGTCTATCATCTGGTGGCCGGTGCACGGCCATATCTGGAATCGCTCTTCCCTTTCGGCGGCCGACGCGGCTCCGTCGTCGAGGTCCAGTTGTTGGGGAATCGTCTCGAAGGTGCCGACCGCCTGACCCTGGCTCTCGCCGCGGATGCGCCCCTCGGACGTCAGGAACTCCGCGCCCGAACCTCCGCCGGCTATTCGAATCCGATCGGGTTTGAGGTGGGCGACCTGCCGGAGTTGCGTGAAAGCGAACCCAACAACACTCCCGAAAAAGCCAACGCCGCCACGGGTGCCGTCGCCATCAATGGGCGCATCGAGAAGGCTGGTGACGTGGATCTCTTCCGGTTCCGCAGTCCCTCGGATCAACGTTGGATCGTGGAGGTGTTCGCCCGGCGCTTCGGTTCGCCCCTGGACGCCCTGCTCACGCTTCAGGACGCCCAAGGGAAGGTCCTCCAGCGAAATGACGACGCCAGCGGACCCGATGCCCGCATCGAGTTCGATGCCAAGAAGGACACCGACTACCTCCTTCATCTCCGGGACCTGACCGATCGCGGCGGGGATCGGTTCGGATACCGAATGGTCGTCCGGCAACCCGATGTCGCCCCCGATTTTTCGGTCCGCACCGGCTCCGGGCGCGTCCGCCTCCACCAGGGCAGCTGGCTGGCGGTCCGTTGCGACGTCGCCCGCCGGAACGGCTACGACGGAATCGTCCGCGTCGGTGCCACCGCCCTGCCCCCGGGGGTTTCTGTCATCCCGTTCACGGTCGGATCCGGCAGCGACGCCGGATGGATCCTGCTGGGAGCGACCGAGAACGCGCCGGGCATGAACTTCCCGCTGCGCCTGCACGCCACCGGCGAATTGGGCGGGCGGGCCGTCTCCCGCGACGTCCAACTGGCGGAAGCCGGATGGCTGACCTTGCTTCTCCCGGCCCCCTTCTCCGTTGACGTGGGCCAGGCCTCCGCTGCCGTCCAACAGAACGCTTCCGTCGCGCTCGACATCGCCGTCGTCCGTCAGGCCGGGTTCGAAGGAGAGATCAAGGTCATTGCCGAAGGACCGTCCGGGGTGAACGTCCCGCCCCTGGTGCTTCCTGCCGGCAAATCGCGCGGCCAACTTTCGCTCAACGCCGCCTTCAACGCCGCCACCGGTACCCGGCCGGTCATGATCCGCGCCGAGTCCGTCGTCGATGGTCAAACCCTGGTCGTCGCCGCACCCCGCCTGACCGACCTGACCGTCCAGGGCATTCCCGTCTTTGCCACCGCCATGCTTCCCGGGTCCCCGTTCTTCCGCACGGATCCCGTCAAGCTCTCCGCCATCGCGCTTCCGACCAACTCGAGTTCCGCCGCCAATCGCACCGAATTCGTGGTGAAGGTCGAGCGCCGCTCCTACGACGGCGAGATCGCGCTCGCCCTGGACGGCGTGCCGGCCGGGGTGTTGGCCACCGTCCAACCGATCGCTGCCAAGGCCAAGGAAGCCACGGTTCAACTCCTCGTCACCGAGAAGGCAGAGGCCGGCAAGGAACACAAGATTGCCGTCAGCACCGTCTTCACCGACGCCGACCGGACCTGGCGGCAAAAGACCGAACCTGTCTCGCTGACCATCACGGCAACGGCCGTGGAAACCGCCTCAACCAATGCCCCCGCGGCCAAGCCCACGCCCTGAGATGAATTCTTCCCTTCCAGGCCCTTCTCTGGCCTTGCTCGTCCTGCTTTCGTCGCCACTCGCCGCGGCCGACGCCCCGGTGTCCTGGTACAAGGAGGTCACCCCGATCTTCAAGCGGTCCTGTAACGGATGTCACAATCCCAACAAGACCAAAGGCGACATCGATACCTCCACTTACACCGCCTTTGCAAAGCCGGGGAAGAATGGTCTCAGCTACCTCGCGGGGGACCCGGCCAAGTCGCTCGTCCTCACCGAAGTCACCGGCAAGGAACCCAGCATGCCCAAGGAAGGCGACGCCCTCTCGCCCGCCGAGGTCGCGCTCCTCGAACGCTGGATCCGTGAAGGGGCCAGGGACGATACCCCCGCCGACGCCTACAGCACCCGCATCACCGCGCCTCCCGCCTACGCCGCGCTCCCGGTCATTACCGCACTCGCACTCTCACCCGACGGACGCTGGATCGCCGCCTCCGGATATCACGAGGTGCTGGTGTTCGGTACCGCCGATTTCCAGCCGAAGGGCCGTTGGGTCGGTGAATCCACCCGGATCGAGTCCCTCGCTTTCTCCCCGGATTCCCGACTCCTCGCCGTCGCCGCCGGCGTGCCTGCCAGCCTCGGTGAAGTCCAGGTCTGGGACGTGGAATCCGGCAAGCAGACCGCCGCCTGGAAGCTCTCCGCGGATTCCGTTTACGGCATTTCCTGGTCGCCCACCGGAGATCGACTCGCCCTCGGCGGTGCCGACAAGGCCGTTCGCGTCCTCGCCTATCCCTCGGGCAAGGAGATCGTCCGCTTCGACAACCACAGCGATTGGTCGCTCCAGACCGCCTGGCTCCCGTCCGGGACCCGCCTCCTCAGCGGCAGCCGCGACCGCGCCATCAAGCTCATCGATGCCGTCAGCGGCCAGTTCATCGACGACATCAACAAGCTCATCGAACCGGTCACCTGCCTCGCACGGCATCCCAAGGACGAGACCGTCCTGTATGGCGGTGGCGAAGGCGGCCTGCGCCTTTACAAGGCCAAGGAAAACCAGGAACGCACCGCCAACAACAACGACGTCAACCTCGTTCGCGACTTCGAACGTCAGCCCGGCCCCGTCCAGGCCGTTGCCTTCAGCCCCGATGGCACGCTGGCCGCCGCCGCCGTCCCCAGTGGCGAGGTCCGGGTGTACAACCCTGCCGACGGCAAACGCACAGCCACGCTCGTCGGCCATGAGGGCGCCGTGTTCAGCCTCGCCTTCAGCCCGGATGGAAAACG
>JBDNHZ010000186.1:0-10005 GCA_041688515.1 Verrucomicrobiota bacterium | reverse complement strand
CGTCGTGCTGGCCCAAACCCAATCCGCCGCCGTTGTTGGCATTGATGCCGTTCCCATCGAGGTCGAAGTCGATGTTGGCTATGGCGAGACCAAGATCACCGTGGTGGGTCTCCCCGATGCTGCCGTAAAGGAATCCTCCCATCGCGTCCTCACCGCCCTCCTCAACTCCGCCTTTCACTTCCCCATGGGACGCGTGATGGTGAACCTCGCCCCCGCCGACATCCGCAAGGAAGGACCCAGCTTCGATCTGCCCATTGCCCTCGGGATCCTCGCCGCCAGCGAACAGATCGAGGCCCGCTCCATGGACGGCGTGATGGTGGTGGGGGAACTGGCGCTCACCGGCGCGGTCCGCCCGGTGAAGGGCGTCCTGCCCATTGCAGTGCGGGCGCTGGCCTCGGGTTGTCGCGCCCTGCTCGTCCCCGAAGCCAACGCCGCCGAGGCCGCCGTCGTTCGCGGACTGGATGTCATTCCCGTCCGCAACCTGCGCGAGGCGGGGCTCTGGCTGGAAGGCAACCACCCGATCGACCCGGTGCGGGTGGATCTGGAAGCCCTGTTCGAATCCACTTCACCCGATGACCTCGACCTGGCCGATGTGCGGGGACAGGAATCGGCCAAGCGCGCCCTCGAAGTGGCGGCGGCCGGAGGGCACAATCTCCTGCTGATTGGACCGCCCGGCTCGGGCAAGAGCATGCTCGCCAAACGGCTTCCCACCATCTTGCCGCCCCTGACGCTCCCGGAGGCGCTCGAGACCACCAAGATCCATTCCATCTGCGGTCTCATGGCCGCGGGTCAGGCGTTGATCACCCGGCGCCCGTTCCGTTCCCCGCATCACACGGCGTCCGACGCCGGACTCCTGGGAGGCAACGCCCATCCGACCCCCGGGGAGATCTCGCTGGCGCACCACGGCGTCCTCTTCCTCGACGAACTTCCCGAGTTCAAGCGCTCGGTGCTGGAGACCCTGCGACAGCCGTTGGAAGAGGGGAGGGTAACCATTTCGCGGGCGGCCGGGACCATCACCTTCCCCGCTCAGTTCACGCTGATCGCCGCCATGAACCCATCCCCCGACGGCAAGATGCCGCACGAAAGCCGGTCGTCCCCGCGCGAGATTGCCGCCTATCTCGGACGCATCTCCGGCCCACTGCTGGACCGGGTCGATCTCCACGTGGAAGTCCCGGCCGTGAAATTCGCCGACATGTCCCGCGCCCGGCCCGGTGAGGCGAGCGCGATCGTCCGTCAACGGGTCGTCGAGGCGCGCAATCGGCAGCGGGCGCGATTCCAGGGACGTCCGGTCAGTTGCAACGCCCGCATGGGCCCTCGCGAACTGCGGGAGTTCGTCCGGCTTGATGAATCCACCCATCAACTGCTCAAGGCCGCGATGAATGACATGAACCTTTCGGCTCGGGCGTATGACCGCATCCTCAAGGTTTCCCGGACGCTGGCGGATCTGGACGGCCGGGCGGACGTCGGCGCACAGGACATCTCGGAGGCGATCGGATTTCGTAGCCTGGACCGGCAGTTGTGGGGGTGAGGCGGAACCCTTCGTCGAACATGAAGCCGCTTCCTCTGGTTGACGCCCGGCTCATCGTCCGGGCGCGTGCATTGTACTGCCGACTCACCGGGCTGCACCTCCCGCTCCGTCGCATCGGCCGGACCGGTTCTCTGCGTCTCCGCGTCTCTGCGCGAGAACGTCTTTTCCGCCCCTTCCGGCGCGGCGTGTCAGCGCCTCAGTGTCGTCTCGTGGCATCGAGACGGCGGAAGTCCCGTCCATACCCCAGTGCCACTTCGCTGTCCGAATTGAGCGTCCCTCTTCGCGGCTTCGCGCGAAACGAACCGGTCCGTCGGACTGAAGATCCCCTGAAATGGGGCGCGCCGCCCGGGCGTGACCTCGCCCGCTCCGGGTGCGGCCGGTCGGAGACGCCACCGCCGGCGTTGATCCCCGCGGCTGCCCCTGCTTGAGTCGGGGCATTACGAGCACCATCGCGATCATCGGGGGAGGTCCGGCCGGACTTCGGGCGGCGGAAGTCGCGGCCGCCGGAGGGGCCGACGTCACCCTGTTCGACGCCAAGCCATCGGTCGGACGCAAGTTCCTCGTCGCCGGTCGCGGCGGATTGAATCTGACCCACGACGAACCCCGGGACTCCTTTGTCACCCGCTTTTCGGGTCCGGATCAGCCACCCGCAATCTGGGGGGCTCTCCTCGACGATTTCGATGCGGACGCCCTTCGTAGTTGGGCGGCGGACCTGGGAATCGAAACTTTCGCCGCCACCACCGGACGCGTCTATCCGCGCGAGATGAAGGCCGCGCCGTTGCTTCGACGCTGGGTGGAACGGCTGCGGGCATCCGGCGTCCGGTTTACCCTGCGGCATCGATGGACCGGCCTGGAGCGGTCGGGGGAGCGGTGGCGGCTGGACTTCGACGTCGAGGGTCAGGCGCGATCCGTCGAAGTGGATTCGGTCATCCTGGCCCTGGGCGGTGGGTCGTGGCGGGACACCGGATCCGATGGCACCTGGATTCCCACGCTGGAACGGGCGGGGGTTGCGGTGGCTCCGCTGCGATCGGCGAATTGTGGTTGGGAGTATCCCTGGCCGGCAGCCGTGCTCGCATCGGCCGAAGGGTTGCCCTTGAAGAACCTCGTCGTCTGGGCGGGGGAAACGATGGTTCGGGGCGAGCTTCAGGTGACCCGCTATGGGCTGGAGGGAGGCGCGTTGTACGCCTTGGGCGCAGTGCTGAGAGCCATGCCGGAACCGGAGATCGTCATCGATTTCAAGCCCGCCCACACCGTCGATCAACTGGTACGAAAGCTGGGGTTGTGCCGGAAGAACTTCCTGGCGGAGGGCCGTTCGCGTTGGAAGTTGGGGGAAGCGGCTTCGGCCATTCTTGGGCATTTGCCCGCAATGGAGCCTTTCGCCTCGGCGGAGGCGTTGGCGTCCGCGGTCAAGGGCTGCCGGCTGCGGTTGACCCGGCCTCGTCCCATCGGTGAGGCGATCTCGTCCGCCGGCGGTGTGTGTTGGTCCGAGTTGGACGACCACCTGATGGTGCGGCGGCTTCCGGGGGTCTTCGTTGCCGGGGAAATGATCGACTGGGAGGCCCCGACCGGCGGGTATCTGATCCAGGGTTGTTTTGCCACCGGCACCCGGGCGGCGAGGGGCGCGCTGGAGCGGGGAATCCGGGATCCGAGCGCCGGCGAGCCTCCAACCCCTCCGGTCCAGGAAGTCCTTCCGGTCTAGTGCCGTCCGGTCTAGTGCCGTCCGGTCTGCTTCTCTTCCCGTAGCCTCCCCACCAAGGCGGCGATCGCCTGCAAGCTCCGTCCGGCGCGACCCGGCGCGGGGGGCGGCCCATCGGGAACGGCACCGACGGCCTGGGCCGCCGCCTCCGCCGAACCGGGACGTCGCTTGAGCCGGTGAGCCGCGACCAACCGGAGGTCGATCGACTCCAACCGCGGACGCCATCCTTCCTGACCCAGCAATTCCCAGCTGAATCCGCCCCATCCGACCAGTCGGTCGTCTGGGCGGAGGAACCGATTCCACTCGGCAAGCGCTTCCTCGACG
Organism: Verrucomicrobiota bacterium; assembly: GCA_041688515.1. GTDB lineage: Bacteria > Verrucomicrobiota > Verrucomicrobiia > Limisphaerales > UBA9464 > UBA6176. The sequence goes on along the minus strand of JBDNHZ010000186.1, from coordinate 6,457 downwards.
GGGATCCCGCCCAACAGTTGTTCCCGCTGAACTTCCAGATGCTCCGCGGCCCGGGGTGCCAACGGACGGCGCGGGGCGAGGAAGACGTTGAACCGCTCGCCGGTGGCCGGTCGGATCGCCGCCAGATGCACCAACTCCGTGACGCCGGAGACATCGCTACCCCGATGTTGGGCATTTGCTTCCCGAGCGACGGCGACCAGACCGGGCTAGAGCGCCCCCAGAACGGGCATCGCCGAGGATTCCCACCACGGTCCGGCGGGGGTCCGGCGGCGGCGTGAAGGTCCGGTCCGAGTCGCGACGGCTGCGATCTGTCGATCCACCATGGATTCGAAGGCGCGCAACAACGGGGCAAACCGGGTTTCGTCGCGTTCGAATGCCGCCAGGACTTCCACCACGGCTTCCACGGTGGCGACGCAATGCCGGGCCGGCTCGCGTCGGATGCGATAGTTCCCGGGCCGCCGCGGCATGAATCCAATGCGGGGCAGGACCTGAAGCGCGGGGTTCAAGGCGATCAGCTTGCGCGCCTGGGGCCAGGTACCGTCGATGACGAGCAGCGTTTCCGGGGGCTGCTCCAACCCGTCGGGTGCCACCGCACCTTCGCCGGGGAAGAGCAGCGCAGTGCCGGGCCGGGCGATCAGTTCCTGGATCCGCGGGTGCCCGGCGAAATCGATGCCTTCATGAAGTTCGCTTCCCGCCAGGCCAAGATGGGCAATCCGCGCCGTGCCGATGGCGACGCGGGATTCGCGGGGATGCTGGAGGAACACCACCCGCGTCTTCGTTTCCAGTGGGGTCAGCTCCGCACACCAGCAAGCCGACAACGGCCGTCGGCAACGGTGGCAGGTCGGCCGTTGCCGGAGGACTTCCTCCTGGGCCGAAGCCGCGTTCGTGGGGATGGAGGTCGAAGACAACCCGCGGAGCGTCGCAGCAACCGACGAGGGATTCAGCTCAAAGGAGACCTCAGGATGGGCGCAGGGGGGCGGTCCCGGGCGGGGCAAGATCGTACGCACCCGTACTAAATGGTTGCCTGTCCGTCGGGCCCCCGCCATCTTCGCCACTATCGCTTCGGGCGATTCTGCCATGAACCTCTCCTCTCTCCTTCGCGGCACCTGGCCTCTTGTGCTCGGTTCGTTTCTCGCTCAGGCCGGGCCGGTCAACGGATGGCTCAACTGGCGCGGTCCGCTCCATGATTCCGTTTCCGCCGAGAAGGGACTTCCCACCCGGATTGAGGGGACGAAGCCGCTCTGGTCGCAGGAGTTTCCCGGACAGAGCACGCCGGTGATTGCCGATGGTCGCCTGTTGATCAATGGCTACCTCGGTGAAGGTGCCGAGTTGCAGGAGGCAGTGCGCTGTTTCGATGCGGCGACTGGCAAGCTGATCTGGGAACACCGCGAATCGGACTTCCTGTCCGACACCATCTACCTGCGCTACGCCACCTCGTCCCCGACGGTGGATCCCGAGACGGGCAACGTCTATGTCCTGTTCACGCCGGGTCTGCTGTGCGCCTTCAATCCTGAGGGGAAGCTGCTCTGGCGCCATTCGATGATGGAGGAGTTTGGCCGGCTGACCTTTCCCAATTCCCGGACGGCGACACCGGCGGTGGAAGGTGAGTTGGTGATCACGCGAGGCATTACCAGTTCCTGGGGGGCACACGGTGCGGCGGGCGACCGGTTCTACGCTTTTGACAAGCTCACCGGAGAACTCGTCTGGAGTTCGGCTCCGGGGAGTCGTCCGCAGGACAACACCTTTTCGAATCCCTATTTTGACATCTGGGGTGGTAAGCGCGTGCTGTACAGCGCGGGGGGCGACAGCACCCTGCTGGCTCTGAATGCCCGGACGGGCGAGCCCCTCTGGCGTTTCTCGTTTGCCAAGGCGGGAGCCAAGGGGGGCATCAATGCTTCCTTGGCCCGTCACGGCGACAACCTGATCGCCACCCACGAGTCCGAGAATCTCGATTCGTCCGAGATCGGGCGCATGGCGGCCTTCCGGATTCCGCGACCGGAGGAGGTCAAGCCAACCAATTCCATCACTCCCCACGTATTTCCTCCGAAGACCTTCGAGGTGTGGCGCAACGGTGTGGGATCCCTGGCAAGCTCGCCGATTGCGGTGGGCAACCGGATTTATGAAGTCAATGGCACCGGCGAACTCTGCGCCGTGGACGCCTCGTCCGGGAAGGTGCTGTGGAAGAAAAAGATCGGCATCGAACAGCGCCAGAGCACACCGTTCTATGCGGACGGCCTTCTCTATATCGCCATGTACGTGACGATGAAGGACGCCAACGGTGCGGTCAGCAGCGATGCGGACAGCGTGGCCAACGGGGACCTGCTGGTGTTGAGGCCGACCGACGACGGAGCCGAGGAAGTGAGTCGGACGCAGTTGACCGGGCGTTGCTTTGGTTCGCCGGTGGGTTATGCCGGGCGCATCTATGTGCAGACGGACAAGAAGCTGTTCGCGTTCGGCAAGGTGGCGGCTGCACCGGCTCCGGTGGCTTTGAAGGAATGGCCCAAGGCCGGCAAGGCGACGCAGTTGCAGGCCATCCCCTACGAGTTCCTGTTGCGTCCGGGCCAGACGCAGACGTTCCGGATCCGCGCACTCGACGCCAATGGATTCGTCACCGAGGAACAGGTCGATCCAAAGGCGTTGAAGTGGGAAGCCTTTGTTCCTCCCACGGCCTTGGTGCGGGCCTATGCCAACGCGACGTTTGATGCTCAGGGCAAAATGGTTGCCACCCCGGCACCGGCCGGCAGTGCGGGACAATTCAAGTGCACCTACAAGCGGGCTGATGGCACGGAATTGGTCGGGTTTGTGAAGGGTCGCATCCTTCCGGCGCCTCCCCTGAAGTTTGATTTCCAGCAATTCGCGCTCACCAACAACACGACCAATACCGTTGAGACCCCCACGGACTTCGCCTACCCGCCGTTGTCGTGGAACTCGGCGCGGTTCCGTTTTGAAGTCCGTTCCAAGGAGATGGAGGGCGTTGCCACCAATCAGGCTTTGGTGAAGACCATCGAGAACAAACTGTTCCAGCGCGGCCAGGTGTTCTTCGGATTCCCGACCCTGTCGAACTATACCATTCAGGCCGACGTTCTCAGCGAAGGCAACGCGCGCAAGATGTCCGAAGTGGGAATCATCAATCAGCGCTACGCCGTGATCCTCAAGGGCAACTCCAAGGAGATCGAGATCAACTCCAATCAGGAGCGGATCAAGACCAGCAAGTCGTTCAAGTGGACGCCCAATACCTGGTACACATTGAAGTCCCGGGTCGATATGCAGCCGGATGGGTCGGCCGTCGTTCTGGGCAAGGCCTGGAAGAAGGGTGAGCCGGAACCGGCCGACTGGTTGATTACTTTCACCCACAAGAACGGGCACAAGAACGGTGCCCCCGGCCTGTTCGGGTTCTCGCCCCAGGAACAGCGGGTTGCCATCGACAACATCACCGTCACTTTGAACTGAACCGCAGGTTCACTACTCCCAGCTCTCGTTTTCCGATGAAATTGATTCCTATCCTGACCGTGGCTTTGCTGGCCGCGGGTGTTGTGTCCCGAGCCGAAGACTGGCCTCAGTGGGGCGGCAACGATCCCGGCCGCAACATGTATTCGGCTGCCAAGGGTCTTCCCGAGACCTTCGATCCCGGCAAGATGAAGTCCGGCACCGAAGAGATCGACCTCGCCACCACCAAGAACGTGAAGTGGGCGGTGAAGCTCGGTTCCCAGTCCTACGGCAATCCCGTGGTCGCCGGCGGCAAGATCTTCGTGGGGACCAACAACGAATCCCCGCGTGACAAGCGGCATGTGGGAGATCGTTCCATCCTGCTGGCCTTCGACGAAAAGACCGGGGCCTACCTGTGGCAGTTGGTGGTGCCCAAGCTGAAGTCCGGCAAGGTCAACGACTGGGAAAACCTGGGACTGCTGGCCTCACCGCTCGTGGTGGGCAACAGGCTTTATGTTGTCACCTCCCGCTGCGAAGTCCTGTGCCTCGATACCGAAGGCCAGAAGAACGGCAACGACGGCGACTTCAAGACCGAGGCCGCCTACATGGTCAAGGACACACCCAACGAAGGCGCCCCCATCGAACTGGGACCGCAGGATGCTGACATCCTCTGGCGCTACGACATGATGGATGAACTCGGCGTGTTTCCCCACAACGCCTCCAACTGTTCGGTCATCCTGGTCGACGGCCTGCTTTACGTCTGCACCTCCAACGGACAGGACTGGACCCACGTCAATATCCCATCCCCCAACTCGCCCAGCTTCATCGCGCTGGATCCCCAGACCGGCAAGCTCGTGGGCGAGGACAACGCCGGGGTCGGACCGCGCATTTTCCACGGTCAATGGTCCTCGCCCTCCGCCGGCAAGGTGAACGGCAAGTGGCAGATCTTCTTCGGCGGCGGCGACGGGGTCGCGTATGCCTTCGACGCCAAGCCCCAGAAGGGCTCGGGCGCAGCGATCGTTCCGGTCCTGCCGGGTACCGATCCCGGTCTCACCGAGGATCCCGAGAACAACTACCTCAGGAAGGTCTGGTGGCTGGACATCAACCCGCCCGAGTACAAGGCCAAGGACGGCAAGCCATTCAAGTATCCGGCTGCCGAGGGGCCCAGCGAGATCAATTCCACGCCGGTCTTCTACAAGAACCGCGTCTATGTCGCCTCCGGCCAGGATCCGGAGCACGGCGAGGGCATTGGTCGTCTGGTATGTATCGATCCCACCAAGACCGGCGACGTCACCCAGTCCGGCGTTATCTGGGAATACAAGGGCATCAAACGCACCATCTCCACCTGCTCGATTGATCCGGCCACCGGACTGTTGTTCATCGCGGATTTCTCCGGGTATGTGCATTGTCTGGACGCCGAGACTGGCAAGCTTCAGTGGGTTTATGACATGAAGGCCCACATGTGGGGCTCGACCTTCGTTGCCGACGGCAAGGTCTACGTCGGGGATGAAGACGGCGACTTCGTGGTGCTCAAGGTGGACCGGACGCTGAAGGTCATCAGTGAGGTCAACCTTGGATCCCAGACTTACAGCACTCCCATCGTGGCCAATGGCACCCTGTTTGTTGGAAGCCAATCCCACCTGTTCGCCATCGCGGCCGGCGCGACCCCCTCCGCCGTGGAAAAGCCTCCCGGCGTCATTGAGGTGAAGAAGTAATCATCCACGCCGCCTTCTACGATCTGATCTCCTGAGAGGAATTGGCTATGCCGATCCCGACCGTCCCCGCTGAGAACATTGCGGCCGCCAAGGCCCAGCTTGAGACCCATCTCCGTGAAATCATCCAGTGGCATTTCAGCCCCGAAACGGGCTGCCCCTTCTGGTTGGATTGGGCCTCGAAAAACTTCGATCCGCGCAAGGAAGTGAAGTCGGTCGAAGACCTGCTGAAGTTCCCGCATTTTCAGGACGAATACCTGCGTGATCTCCAGCCGGAGAGCTGGGTTCCCGCTGCGTTCAAGGGCAAACCCTTCAACATCTTCGAGACCGGTGGTACCACCGGCATGCCCAAGCAGCGCATCGGATGGAACGACTACAAGGTCGATTACTCCGAGTTCAGCGAGAAGATCAGCGACGCCCACTTCCCCCGCGGCGGCGCTTGGCTGATGATGGGGCCCACCGGACCCCGTCGCCTGCGTCTGGCGATCGAGCATCTGGCCCATGTCCGCGGCAGTTCCTGCTACTTCATCGACCTCGATCCCCGCTGGGTGAAAAAGGTGCTCGCCGCCAAGAAGTATCAGGAGGCGAAGGATTACATGGTCCACGTGGTGGATCAGGCCGTCACCATCCTCCAGCACCGCAAGGTCAGCGGCCTGTTCACCACTCCCAAGCTCCTCGAGGCCCTGGCCGAGAAGATCAATCTCTGGGACGCCGGCATCCGCGGCGTCTTTTGCGGCGGCACCTCCATGAAGCCGCAGGAAGTGCGCTATCTGGTCGAGGAACTCCTCGAAGGACGCATCGGATTCTATCCCACCTACGGCAATACCCTCATGGGCCTGGCCGCCAGCGTGCCGCTCCTGTCGGAGGACCAGTTCTCCGTCACCTACTACGCGCCCCAACCCCGCGCCATCCTTCGGGTCGTCAATCCGTCCAACCCCGATGAGACCGTAGCCTACGACACCTTCGGCCGGGTCGAACTCACCACACTGACCCAGGAGTTCTTCATGCCCCGGTTCCTGGAACGCGACGAGGCCATCCGCCGCGCCCCACGTCCGCCTTACGCCTGGGATGGTGTCGGCGATGTGCGCCCCTTTGGCGCGATGGAGAAGAACATCGTCGAAGGCGTGTACTGAGGAAGATGCGGGCGAGGACGCCCGCGATCCCGGGAGGGGAGGGCCCCAACGGGCGCATCTTGACACTGCCCCCGGTTTCGGTCGGTCCTTGGTCCGGGTGCTGAGAAGCGACTCTGGCGCTAGCCGTCGGGGAACGTCCACGGACTCGCGGAGCTCGTCCCTCCGGAGATCAGAGTCTCCTGACGT
>JBDNHZ010000185.1:0-67422 GCA_041688515.1 Verrucomicrobiota bacterium | reverse complement strand
TCAATTGGTAGAGTAGCGGTCTCCAAAACCGTTGGTTGGGGGTTCAAGTCCCTCACGCCCTGCCAGTCTGCCGGAGGGGTGGCAGAGTGGTCTATTGCGGCGGTCTTGAAAACCGCTGTGGGCCTCAAACCCACCGGGGGTTCGAATCCCTCCCCCTCCGCCACGTAGCGATAGGTTATTGTGAAGAAATTTTACGTCGAGCTCTTGCTTTGGTCCATCGGTGTTCTCGCTGTTTTCGGCCTGGCTTGGTACTTGGGTTGGCTCAAGTCCTTGGCGGTGTACGTGGGCGAGACCCGGGATGAACTCAAGAAGTGCAATTGGCCCAGCCAGCACGAGTTGTGGAACTCGACCGTTCTGGTCTTCGTTGTTCTTGCTGTGCTGGGGCTTTTCGTCATCGGGTCCGATTTCGCCATTCTTAAAGCGGTGCGTGCACTCCTCTGATTTGAAGGGAATGCAGACAGGAAACTCTCCCATGAAACACCGCTGGTACGCTCTACATTGCCTCGCTGGTCAGGAACAGAAGGTCCGTGATAGCATTCAACGGCGCCTGAAATCCGACGAGATGGAACCTTACATCCGCGAGGTGCTGGTCCCCATGGAGAAGGTGGTGGAGGTCCGTGGAGGCAAAAAGACGGTCACCAATCGGAAGCTCCATCCAGGCTACGTGTACATCGAGATGATTCTTCTAGATGAGGGAATGCGCCCGCTCGAGAAACCGTGGTACTTCATCAAGGACATTCAAGGTGTCATTGGATTCGTCGGCGGGGATCGGCCCATGGAGGTGACCGAAGATGAGATTGCGACGATCAAGGTTCAGGTTTCCGACAGCGAGGATACCGAGAAGCCCAAGGTCAGCTTTGACCTTGGAGAGACCGTGAAGATCAATGATGGCCCCTTCCTTAATTTCACCGGTGTAATCGAAGAACTGGAGCCTGAGAGGGGCAAACTCAAGGTCACGGTGGACATCTTCGGCCGGAAGACACCGGTGGAGTTGGAGTACTGGCAGGTCGAAAAATCGTAGTTTTTAAACAACCGTCTGCTGCCGTCATGGGCGGCGGGCTATTTTATTTGGTATGGCCAAGAAAGTTACGGGTATTGTCAAGCTGCAGATTTCCGCGGGTCAGGCTAATCCGGCTCCGCCGGTAGGACCTGCTCTCGGCTCACAGGGCATCAACATCATGGCGTTTTGCAAGGAGTTCAACGCCGCAACCAAAGACAAGGCTGGTTTGGTTATTCCCGTGGTCATCACGGTTTATCAGGACAAGTCCTTTACTTTCATCCTGAAGTCGCCCCCGGCATCCATTCTCTTGAAGAAGGCCGCGGGAATCGCTTCCGGTTCGAAGGTTCCTCACAAAGAAAAGGTCGGTAAGGTGACTCGCAAGCAGATTCTCGAGATCATCAAGATGAAGGGCAGTGACATCCACGCGAACAGTGAGGACGCGGCCGTCCGCGTCATCTCCGGAACTGCCCGCAGCATGGGCATTGATGTCGTTGGCTGATGTACGGGCTAAGTTAACTTTTTAAACATTGACGCGGGAGGGGTCAAACCCGATTGCACCGCCACAAATCATGCCAAGCAAACGATTCAAGAAAGCACAGGAGCAGGTCACTGCTGACAAGGTCTACAACCTTGCAGAGGCAGTCCAGATTCTCGGGAAATTTCCGAAGGCGAAATTTGTCGAGACGATCGACATCGCATTCCGCCTTGGAGTTGACCCAAAACAGTCCGATCAAATGGTCCGGGGTACCGTTCCCCTACCGCACGGATCGGGGAAGGTCGTTCGAGTCTTGGTCTTCACCAAGCCGGGCGCGGCAGCCGAGGCTGCACGGGCCGCGGGCGCCGAGCACGTTGGATTTGATGACTTGATTAAGAAATGCCAGGAAGGCTGGTCGGATTTTGATATCGCGGTCGCCACTCCAGAGGCCATGACTGAAGTGCGTAAGCTCGGGAAGGTGCTTGGACCCCGTGGGCTTATGCCCAATCCCAAGACAGGAACGGTGACGGAGGATACCGCCAGAGCGGTTCGTGAAGTCAAGGCAGGTCGCGTTGAATTCAAGATCGACAAGGCCGGTAACGTTCACGTCGCTATCGGGAAGGCGTCTTTCTCTGCCGCCCAGATCAATGAGAATGCCCGCGCCGTCATTGAGGCGGTGTACAAGGCTCGCCCCGCGAGCGCCAGAGGGGTTTTCGTTCGAACCATTACCTTGTCATTGACCATGAGCCCTGCGGTTCGGGTCGATATCCGTGAATTCGCCAAAGCCTAATCTTCTCTGACCCATGCGCGCTGAAAAGAAATTCATTTCGGCAGAGTACGTCCAACGTCTCTCCCAATCGCCGTTTTTCCTCGTCGTTGACTACCGTGGTCTTTCGGTAGGGCAGTTCAATGAGCTCCGCAAGCGCCTCGCAAAGGCCCATGCGGAAATGCATGTAGTTAAGAACACTCTGTTCCGGGTTGCTGCAAAAGAGGCCGGAGTGGCAGACCTAGGGGGAACCTTGGCGGGTCAATTGGCTGTTGTTACCGGCAAGAAGGACTTGGCCGCAGCTGCCAAGGGTCTCAAGAGCTACCAGGCCGAGTTCGACAAGCCCAAGTTGCAATTCGCCTACATCGGATCCAAAGCACTGACCGCTGCGGAGATTCGGGTGATTGCTGATCTTCCTCCCCTGGAGCAGTTGCAGGGCAGGATCCTTGGAATCCTCCAAGCCCCTGCCCAGAAGTTGGTAGCACTCATCAATACTCCCGCCACGCAGTTGGCCCGCGTCATTCAGGCAAACGCCGACAAGGGCTGACAGCGCCGCGCCACTCTCGACAGATCCCGTGAGGGTTCCGTCACAAACAAAAAACAAGTAAATCGTCGGTCTGCAGGCGTTGGACCAATTGGGGATCGCCTTTCCCACGACGATACGAATCGCAGAATACCATGCCCGATATCAACACGTTGGTGGAAGAACTCAGCAAGCTCACGGTCCTAGAGGCCGCTGACTTGGTTAAGCAACTTGAAGCGAAGTGGGGCGTTACTGCCGCCGCTCCGGCCGCTGCTGCCGCCGCTCCGGTTGCTGCTGCCGCTGCTGCCGAAGCACCGAAGGATACCTTTGATGTCATTCTGGCTTCGGTGCCTGCTGACAAGAAGATTGGGGTCATTAAGGCGGTTCGCGAGGTCAAAGCAGGACTCGGTCTGGCTGAAGCGAAGGCCCTCGTTGAGGGTGCGCCCAAGCCTGTGCTTGAGGGTGCTCCGAAGGCCGAAGCGGAGGCCGCAAAGAAGAAGCTCGAGGAGGCTGGTGGCAAGGTTGAGTTGAAGTAGCCTACTCCTGTTAACAAGGGACGGCTGTGGCAAACAGCCGTCCTCTCTTTATTCAAAGCTTGATTTGGCAAACGGATTTCTGCTCGTATTATCAACCGAAGTTTAGTAGGCATGCCAGTCTGACGAGTTCTGGCGCACGGAGTATGTACCCGATGCGCTAGAACTCGTCGTATTGTCTTTTCACTCGACACGCTCCCGCCGTGAGGCGGGCGCAAATTGAACACGAGGTCGCAATGGCACAGAAAACCACCGAGCGCATCAACTTCGGCAAGATCAAGGAGGTCATCGCTCCGCCGAACCTCATCGAAATCCAGTTGGACTCCTATCGGGAGTTCCTACAGGCTGAGTTAGCAAACTCCAAGCGTAAGAACCTAGGTTTGCAAGCCGTCTTTACCGAGGTCTTCCCCATCGAGAGTTACGATGGCAAGACGGTTTTGGACTTCCATAGCTATGAGATCCAGGAGCCCAAGGTTGATTGGCTCGAGTGTCTCCGGGAGGGGTTAACGTTCGGAGCACCCCTCTATGTGACTTTCCAGCTCAAGGAAGAGACCCGGGGCACCAAGGAGGAAAAGGTTTTCATGGGCGAGATCCCGCTCATGACTCCTCAGGGGACCTTCGTGATCAACGGAGCGGAGCGGGTCATTGTAAGTCAATTGCACCGGTCTCCGGGCATTGCTTTCGAGACCACCCAGCATCCCAACGGGAAGATGCTGCATTCTTTCCGCATCATTCCCGATCGTGGATCCTGGTATGAGGCCCAGTTCGATACCAGTGACCTGCTCTACGTCTATCTCGATCGCAAGAAGCGGCGGCGTAAGTTCCTTACAACGACGTTCTTTCGTGCGCTGTTCACCCTGCCCGAAGCAAAGTTGTCTGCTGGAGAGTCCAAGGCCGATACGCAACGAATCGGAACCGACAGCGACATCCTCAATTTGTTCTATGAGATCTCGGAATTGTCGGTGAAGGACGCCGAGAAGCTTGAGGACATCCAGAACAAGGTTCTGGTTGAGGATGCCATGGACCTCGACAAGGGCATTGTAGTGGCCCGCGCGTTTGAGCCCTTGTCCAAGGCCGTTGTGCGACAGATTGCGGAGTTGGGTGTGAGCAAGATCCGTGTGGTCGATACCTCGGTTGACGAAGGTGTCATCATCAAGTGCCTCAAGAAGGATCCAACCAAGAACGCTGAAGAAGCGTTGAAGGACATCTACCGGCGTCTCCGGCCGGGCGATCCTCCCACCGCCGCGAATGCGCGAGCCCTGATCAAGCGCCTCTTCTTTGATCCGAAGCGTTATGATCTGGGTCGTGTCGGTCGCTACAAGATCAATCAAAAGTTGGGATTCAAAGATGACGGCGAGGATCGCATTCTCAGGGGCCGTGACCTTTTGGGGGCGACCAAGTATCTCCTCCGTCTGAAGAAGGGTGAGGGAAGCCTTGATGATATTGATCACTTGGGGAGTCGGCGCATCCGCACGGTCGGAGAGTTGCTGGCCAATCAGTGCCGGGTTGGCCTTGCTCGAACTGAACGCCTAGTCAAAGAGCGCATGACGCTGTTTGATCAGAGCATGGATACGATGACGCCTCAGAAGCTCATCAATCCCAAGGCTCTGTCGGCCGTGGTTCGTGACTTCTTCGGACGATCACAACTCAGTCAGTTCATGGACCAGATCAATCCGCTGGCCGAATTGACCCATAAGCGACGGTTGTCCGCACTTGGGCCCGGGGGCCTCAGTCGCGACCGTGCTGGATTCGAGGTTCGCGATGTTCATCCATCGCACTATGGGCGGATTTGCCCCATCGAGACGCCTGAAGGTCCGAATATCGGCTTGATCGCTTCGCTGGCGACCTATGCCCGAGTCAACGATTTCGGATTTATTGAGACCCCGTATCGCAAGGCAGTTACGGGTCGGGTTACCGAGCAGATCGAATACCTTACCGGAGATCGGGAAGAGGGCTTCACGATTGCCCAGGCGAATGCGGTTATCGACGAGAAGGGGCGGTTTAACACGCCTCAGGTGACTTGCCGTAACAAGGGCGATTTCGTTGATGTGGACCCGGATAAGGTCGATTACATGGACGTCTCGCCAAAGCAGTTGGTCTCTGTCGCCGCTGGCTTGATTCCATTCCTGGAGCATGACGACGCTAATCGAGCGCTGATGGGCTCCAACATGCAGCGTCAAGGTGTGCCGCTTTTGGTTACAGAGGCGCCGTTGGTTGCGACAGGCCTAGAGGAACGCGTCGCTCGTGATTCCCGTGCTGTGATCGTGGCAGAGGAATCGGGGAAGGTGGCGTCTGTCAACGGGAGCCAGATCATCATCACCAAGGATGGAAAGCTTCCCGAAGGAAAGAAGAAGATCCGCCATGCCCCGGAAGATGGGCTTTGGGTTTATCCCGTCCGCAAGTTCATGCGTTCCAACGCTGCCACTTGCATCAACCAGAAGATTCTGGTCGGCAAGGGTGAGGCGATTAAGAAGGGACAGGTTTTAGCTGACGGTCCCTGTACCGATGGAGGAGAGTTGGCGTTGGGCCGCAACGTACTGGTCGCCTTCATGCCGTGGAACGGTTACAACTTCGAGGATGCGATCCTGATCTCCGAAAAAATCGTGAAAGAGGACATCTTCACCTCGATTCATATCGATGAGTTCGAAGTGGTGGCTCGCGACACGAAGCTTGGGCCTGAGGAAATTACCCGGGACATCCCGAATTTGGGTGAAGACGCGCTCAAAAATTTGGGACTCGACGGAGTCATCCGGATTGGTGCTGCGGTGAAGCCAGGTGACATCTTGGTCGGCAAGATCACCCCGAAGTCTGAAACCGAGTTGGCCCCCGAAGAACGGTTGCTGCGCGCCATTTTTGGCGAAAAGGCCGCCGACGTTAAAGATACGTCGCTCAAAGTTCCATCAGGGACTTATGGCATCGTCATGGATGTCAAGGTGTCTGCCAAAGCGGATGGCGTTAAGCCGATGAAGCGCGAATCCGCTCCGGTCGCAGGAACCAGCGCGCCGCCCAAGAAGGCTCAGAAGGAAGTCGACGATGGATACAAGGTGAAGCGGGAAGAATTGCTGGAGCAACTGACCGAGGCGCTTTCGAACATCCTGCTTGGAGAAAAGATTCCGCTCGATGTGGTCAATAGCGAGACGGGCGAAATCATCATTCCCGCCAACCGAAAGATCACCAAGACCCTGCTCAAGAAGCTGGCTGGGGTTTACGATCGTATTGAGATTGATCCGTCACCCATCAGGAACAAGATCAACGAAATCATCGGCCAGTTTAAAAAGAAGTTCGAAGACCTCCAGATGCAGCATGACGAGGAGCTCGAACGGATCGAAGCCGGTGAGGAAGTCGACAGTGGTATCGTCAAGCAGGTCAAAGTCTACATCGCGTCCAAGAGAAAGCTGTCGGTCGGTGACAAAATGGCAGGTCGACACGGAAACAAAGGTGTCGTCGCGCGAATTGTTCCTGAGGAGGATATGCCCTTCCTGCACGATGGGACCCCGGTGGAGATCGTGCTGAATCCGCTCGGGGTGCCGTCCCGAATGAACGTGGGGCAGTTGCTTGAGACTCATTTGGGATGGGCTTGCCGGTTCTTGGGAATCCGTATCGCTACTCCTGTGTTCGATGGCATTAAGGAAACCCAGATCCGCGGCTACCTGAAGGACGCAGGGCTTCCCGAGCATGGCAAGGTTCACCTCTATGACGGCCGCTCGGGAGAGCAGTTCGATCAGGAGATTGTTGTCGGCTACATCTACATGATGAAGCTCGGTCATCTCGTGGCTGATAAGATCCACGCAAGAGCGGTTGGGCCATACTCCTTGGTCACGCAGCAGCCTCTGGGCGGCAAGGCTCAGTACGGTGGTCAACGTTTCGGGGAGATGGAGGTTTGGGCCATGGAAGCGTACGGTGCCGCGTATACCTTGCAGGAGCTCCTAACCGTCAAGTCGGACGACGTGCAAGGTCGCACCCGTATCTACGAAAGCATTGTGAAGGGTGATAACTCGCTAGAGGCGGGCATTCCCGAATCCTTCAATGTGCTTGTGAAGGAAATGCAATCGCTCGGCCTTGATGTCAGGGTCGGGTATTCGAATCCGGCCGATGCGCCGAAGGACCAGGGCAACCTTTTGGCAGCGTTGGTCTGATCCTCAATCCACCCACAGAATCGTCCTGCTGAACCTTAAAGATATGCTTCCTTCCAAGGACACCGCCCGCGAGTTGCTGGGCCTCGACAAGGTCAATCTGGTGGATCATGTAGCGATCCACGTTGCATCGCCGGAAATCATCCGATCCTGGTCAAAGGGAGAGGTGAAGAACCCGGAGACAATCAATTACCGTACCTTCAAGCCCGAAAAGGGTGGTTTGTTCTGCGAGCGCATTTTCGGTCCGGTCAAGGACTGGGAGTGCTCATGCGGAAAGTACAAGCGGATCAAGCACCGCGGGGTCGTTTGCGACCGATGCGGTGTCGAGGTGACGTTGGCACGGGTTCGCCGGGAGCGGATGGGCCACATAGAGCTCGCGGTGCCGGTGTCTCACATCTGGTTCTTTAAGTGTATGCCGTCGAGGATCGGCCTCATGCTGGACATGACGGCGCGGAACCTCGAGCGGGTCATCTACTACGAGGATTACCTCGTCATTGATCCCGGCAACACTCCGCTCAAAGAGAACCAACTTCTGTCCGAGCACGAGTACCGTGAGGCACGGCAGACTTATGGAACCGAGGCCTTCTCGGCCAAGATGGGAGCCGAAGCGGTTCGTGATGCTCTCTGCAAGATCAATCTGGAGAAGACGATTGAAGAGCTTCAGATTGCGATGCAGGAGACGAAGTCCAAGCAGAACCGCAAAAAGATCGCCAAGCGCATCAAGCTGTTTCAGGGCTTCTCCAAGTCCAAGATGCGGCCTGAATGGATGATTCTCACGGTCCTGCCGGTGATCCCGCCTGACTTACGTCCTTTGGTGCCCCTTGAGGGCGGACGGTTCGCCACGTCCGACCTGAACGATCTCTATCGTCGGGTAATCAACCGGAACAACCGGCTGAAGAACTTGCTCCAGTTGAAGACTCCCGAGGTCATTATTCGGAACGAGAAGCGAATGCTTCAGGAGGCCGTCGATGCGTTGTTCGACAATGGTCGCCATGGCCGGGCGGTTACCGGCGCGGGCAACCGGGCTTTGAAGTCGCTCTCCGACATGCTCAAGGGCAAGTCGGGCCGATTCCGCCAAAACCTGCTCGGGAAGCGGGTCGACTACTCAGGCCGTTCGGTCATCGTCATCGGCCCTGAACTCAAGCTGAACCAGTGCGGTCTTCCCAAGAAGATGGCGTTGGTTCTCTTCGAACCGTTCATTATTCGGCGACTGAAGGAACTTGGATACGTCCACACGGTTCGCTCGGCCAAGAAGATGATCGAGCGTCAGTCACCTGAGGTTTGGGACATCCTTGAAGAGGTAACCAAGGGACATCCGGTTCTGCTCAATCGAGCGCCAACCTTGCATCGTCTTTCCATTCAGGCCTTCGAGCCCGTCCTGATTGAGGGTGAAGCCATCCGGATTCATCCGTTGGTGTGTACCGCGTACAATGCCGACTTCGATGGTGACCAGATGGCTGTTCATGTGCCGTTGTCGGTGGAAGCCCAATTGGAGGCGCGACTCCTCATGATGGCTCCGCTGAATATTTTCAGTCCTTCAAGCGGAAAGCCGATCATGACGCCGACGCAGGATATCACCCTTGGGTGTTACTACCTGACCGCGGAACCTCGCAAAGCCCGAAAGGAGAAAGAGCGTCTGATGCTCTTCGGGACAAAGATGGAGGCCATCTTCGCTCACAACGACGGGGCGCTTCGCACCCACGACCGGATCCATCTCCTCAATCCCGACCTGGGTAGGGAAACCAAATACGGTGACGCGCATTCCAAGCTGATTGAGACTACGGTCGGTCGCGTATTGTTCTCAGAGATTTGGCCGGGAGAGCTCGGGTTCATCAACAAACCGATTGGCAAGAGCCAGCTTGGGGATGTTATTTTCAACTGTTATAAGTACTGCGGTCAGGAGCGCACGGTCCACACGCTTGACAAGTTGAAGGAAGTTGGATTCCGCGAGGCGACACGTGCCGGTGTTTCCATCGGCATCGATGACATGATCGTTCCGATCGAGAAGGAGAAGGAGATCGAAAACGCCTTGAAGCAGATCTCCGAAGTAGACAAGCAGCACCGCAAGGGCGTCATCACCAATCAGGAGCGCTACAACAAGGTCATCGACATCTGGACGCACTGCACCGATCAGATTGGTGCCGTGATGCTCAAGACCCTCCAGCACAATCAGGGCAAGAAGGAGTTCAACCCGGTTCATCTGATGGTGGATTCCGGTGCCCGAGGCAACAAGGCGCAGGTACGACAGTTGGCTGGCCTCCGCGGTCTGATGGCCAAGCCAAGCGGCGAAATCATCGAGAAGCCGATTCTTTCAAGCTTCCGCGAGGGTTTGACCGTGCTGGAATACTTCATTTCGACGCACGGTGCCCGAAAGGGTCTCGCTGATACTGCATTGAAAACCGCTGATTCTGGTTATATGACCCGGAAGCTCGTCGATGCTGCGCAGGATGTGATCGTCCGGCAGCTCGATTGCGGAACGACCAATGGCATCTCCGTCGTCTCGATTTACGAGGGTGAGGAAGAGGTGGTAAAGATCAGTGAGCGAATTTTTGGACGCTACTCCGCCGAGGATATCCATGACCCGGCGGACCTAAAGCACAAGGTGATCGGGGCTGGCGAGGAATTCGACGAGCATACCTCGAAGGGGATCGAGCGGGCCAGTATCGAACGGGTAAAGATCCGGTCAGCGCTGACCTGCGAAACCAAGCACGGCGTTTGTGCCAAGTGCTACGGCCGCAATCTGGCGACGGGTCGGATTGTGAAACTGGGCGAAGCGGTCGGCATTATTGCCGCGCAATCGATCGGCGAGCCCGGCACTCAGTTGACGATGCGTACCTTCCACGTTGGTGGTGTAGCGTCACAGACCTACAAGCAGCCGCAGATCAAAACCAAGCATGACGGGACCGTCCGGTACAACGAGCTTCGCTATGTTTCGCTGGAAGACGGCAACAACATTGTCCTCAACAAGAACGGCACGCTGTCGATCTTTTCTCCCGAGGGCAAGGAACTGGAAACCCATTCCATTGTCATCGGCTCCGTGATCTCCATTCCCGATGGCGGTCAGGTGAAGAAGAACGAGGTTTTTGTCGAGTGGGATGCGTACAACGTGCCGGTGATCTCCGAGAAGGGTGGCCGGGTCAAGTTTATCGACATCATCGAAGGGGTCACGATGAAGCAGGAGGTCGACGAGGCCACCGGAACAGAGGACATGGTCATCATTGACCACAAGGAGGATTTGCACCCGACGATCATCCTGGAAGACCAGCGGGGAGAGCCGGTGGCTCAGTACCCGATTCCGGCTGGAGCGCATCTGGTCGTTGCCGAGGGCGATGAGATCAATGCCGGCGCGCTTGTGGCCAAGACGCCGCGCAAGGCTTCGAAGACGAAGGACATCACCGGCGGTCTTCCGCGTGTGGCCGAGTTGTTCGAGGCGCGTCGTCCAAAGGATGCCGCTGAGATTGCGAAGATTGACGGCGTCGTCGATTTCGGCGCGAGCGTTCGCGGAAAGCGTTGCGTCGTGGTTCGCGATCCCCAGACCGCTCAGGAAGAGGAACATCTTATCCCGATCGGCAAACACATCATCGTTTACAAGGGCGACTTCGTGAAGAAGGGACAGCAGTTGACCGATGGACCGGTCGTCCCGCACGAGATCCTCGACGTCTGCGGACCGCAGGAGTTGCAGGAACACCTCGTGAACGAGATTCAGGAGGTTTATCGACTTCAGGGCGTCACGATCAACGACAAGCACATTGAGATCATCATCCGCCAGATGCTGAAAAAGGTGCGCATTACCGAGCCTGGTGACACCATTTTCCTTTGGGGCGAACAGATCGACAAGGTCTCCTTCGAAGACGAGAACCAGAGGATCGAGAAGATCGGTGGCAAGCCGGCTGAAGGTGTTCCAGTTCTTCTGGGCATTACCAAGGCCTCCTTGGAGACCGAGTCGTTCCTCAGCGCGGCTTCTTTCCAGGATACGACCCGTGTCCTCACGGAAGCCGCGACCCTCGGCAAGAGCGACGGACTCCGTGGTTTCAAGGAGAACGTCATCATGGGACACATCATTCCTGCGGGGACCGGTTACGGTGGCCATCGCGAGATGGATGTCCGCACGTTGGTCGATGTACCGGTAGAGGAGGCGCCCGGCTTCGATCTGCCAGACGGCGATGATTCGTCGGCAGCGCCTTTGCTGGGCTGATCTAAAATACATCGACCTAAGCCAACAGGGGCGCCCTCCAGGGCGCCCCTTTTTCGTCAATCGGTGTCCTGCTTCACAGATGACTTGAACCGGTCGTAAGGCCAGTATGTCCGAGTGACGTTGCTCAAGCCGCAGGCCTTGCAGTCAGGGCAGACGATCGGACTCTTTTGTCCTGCGGGCGCGCCTGTCCCTGCGGATCGGATCGACTTTGGAGCCCGAGCCCTAGAGGCCAGGGGGTATCGCGTGCGTCTGGGGGCTCATGTTCGATCGAGCCATGGTACCTTTGCAGGTACCGATCAGGAGCGCTTGGCGGATCTGAACGCGTTCCTTCGGGATCCGGAAATTCGAATGCTCATGGCAGTCCGTGGAGGGTACGGATGCGGGCGCCTGCTACCTGGAGTTGACTACAGCGCTATCCGATCGGATCCGAAATGGGTGGTGGGCTACAGCGACCTCACGGCCCTCCAGATGGGGATGATGGCTAAGGCGGGAGTGGAAACGGTATCGGGGCCCATGGCCGGTGTGGAGTTCCGTGGTGTGCCGGATCCATTTACCGATCGGCACTTCTGGTCCTTGGTGACGGGGGACGAAGCTGGCCTGGAGCTTTCCAATCCAGCGGATTCTCCCTGGATCCCGATTCAGGGAGGCGTCGCGGAGGGACGTCTAATGGGGGGATGCTTCTCGTTGGTGATGTCGCTGTTTGGAACTCCCTATCTCCCCGATCTCCGCGGAGCGATCTTGGTGCTGGAAGACATCCATGAGCATTTACACCGATTGGATCGAATGATCGTGCAGTTGCGCCTTTCTGGAGTGCTTGGAGAAATCGCGGGATTGGTGCTTGGGCAATTCACCGAGTGCAGACCGGCCGACCCGGAAAAGTCGTTTCATGACCTCCCGACAATCCTCCGTGAGCTCTTGGAGGATCTCCGGGTGCCTTGTGTTCGCAGCTACGCCTATGGGCACGAAGTGCGAAAGCGGAGTCTGCCATGGGGAGTAATGGCGCGGTTGGATGCCGACCATGGCGACTTCCGGCTATTGGAATCGCCTTGCGCGTAGTTTCTGGAACCCGTCCAGATCCAGTCATCGAACATCCAGTTGGAGTCGGACAAATCCGGAAGCCCCGTCGAGGCGGTCAGGAATCATGACCCGGCCGGGCCCGGCAATGCCGTCCAATTGGGACCATATAAGGAGATCTTGGGACACCCAAGTTCGGACTCCGGGATCGATACTGTTGAACCGGAGTTCGAGGCCACCAGGAACACGGCGGATAGCGGAAATCGTGAGTGAATCGGGTCCGCCTGGAGATCCGCCTCGACCGAAGCTCGCCCGCCAGAAGTTCGGTTCGGATGGTGTGCCGGAGCCGGCTTCGAGTGGGACCAGAGACCAGCCATTTCCATTGGCATTGGCTGGCCAGGGTGGCGCGCTCGAATAGGTGAGAGTAACCTGGTTCGTTGAACCAGCGGCGGCTCGAATCGTCAATGTCTCACCCCCATTGGCCAGAGCTCCGGAATAGGTTCCAAGAATTCTGATAGACTCCGGGAGCTGGTAGGCCAGCCGAAAGGCGGCTGAATTCGTCGTCCGCAGCAGCAGCGCATACTCACCAGGCTCCAAGATTGTTCCGGACGGGAACTCAAAGCTGACTCCCGAAGTAAACCGGGATCCGGACAAATCCAAACGGCGGTAGGGATGAGCATTGTGAAGCTCCAGAAATTCAAATCCATCCTCGGGCGGGTTGTACATGAGCTCTGTAACCTTCAGGTCAGTTGTCAGATTCGATGCTTCCATCGGTTCACCTGCGGTAAATTCCACTGGCAACGACCAATTGCTTGTTCTTCCAACGATATCGAGAAACTGGGCTCTAGCTCGGTAGAGTCGTCCTGTTCTAAGGTTTCCGGTAGGCGGCACCCATGTGGCAGTCGTCGGTGGTAAATTGCCGGATTCAACTGTCGCTTGAATTTCATAGGGCAGGGGTTTGGTCGGGTCATAGGCCGGATGCCCGGGTCGCGAGATCTCGGCGATGCGCCAGCGCACCGCAGCGCGTGCGCTGGCCCCAGAATAGGGGGAGACGGTGAACTTTAACTGATCCACCGGCTGGCCTTCGGCACCGGAATAGGCAATCATAGGAGTCTGAGGTCGGGTTGATTCCGCGGCCATGGTATCCAGAGAAAAGACGGCATTGGATGCGCGGTAGGTCACGTAGTTGCGCATCTTTGCGACCATCCCGGAAAAGTCCCTGGTTCCAACGCCAGATTGATAGTAGCGTCCTCGCCCTGCCTTTGAAGTGTTGACCAAAGAGCCATCCGCCATGATCGGGTTGTAGTCCCATTGAGCCCGATCGGCATCGATCAGACTCCACTGATTGGGGCCGCGAAGCAGTCGCGAATGTTCGTCCAGCAGTCGAAATGCTTCATCGCTGTTCCAGAGCAGATCTCGGATCTCTCGAACGCGATTCCGGAACTCCAGGGCAATGTTTGGAAGGCGTGGATTGGTCCAGTTGAAATTGTTCAATACCCGACTCTTGAATGGATCATCTCCGCCGGTTTGGCCTCCGCGATACATATTGTCCGACCAGGTGAGGTCGAGGTCCCACGGCACTACTTGCCAGCGTCTGGTTTCAGGGTTGCGGTAGTAGTAGTAATTCTTTCCGTCTGCGATGTCGTAGTGATGGATCGCCTGTACGATCGCTTGGTAGTTGTAATAGCTGGTCAGATTGAAATTCGTACTCCACCACGATTCTGAGGGTGACCCATTGTACTGTGTAATGAATGTGGAGAGATCACTGGAATCTACAGGCCCGTCAGGGCCCAGATTATTCGGGTCTCCGAATCCACCTTCCATTTTGTAGAGATTTCCGTCGGCGAGGCCGTGGGATTCCAGATAGCGTCCGTCGGGTTGCTCGACGGCCAGATAAACACCCCAGAAGTCCCCAGCGTACTGGGCACCCGCCGGTGCTTCGTCCACGGCATCTACGATTCGGAATTGTACGTAGGCAGTATCGCATCCTGTAGCGCCTGTGAGTTGGAATAGTCGGAACCCGACGCTTTCAAACATTCCATGCTCTCCACGATGCAGGTAGTCGCCCTGCTGGATGGCGGAACCCAGATTGAGTTTGGTCCAATCGGCGTTGAAGCGGCGGCCCCAGTTGTCGCGACCGCGGAAGTCGTGTCCCTGAGTGAAGTCGAATTTCCACATGTTTTTGCCCATTGCATATCGCCAGACGCCCCCTCGTGGGCGAAATCGGATGTTTTCATATACCTCCTCCTCGTAGACCAGCGTCCCACGCCAGAAGTACTCGTCGCCGCGGCTTCGGTCCCGCCAGGTGGCATCCTCCACGTCCTTCCGCTGGGCGAGCAGATGGTAGACAGGCAACCGGTTCATTTCGTTGGTCTGGACGGTGAACATCCTGCCGGGATCGCCGGGAACGCCCGGTCGTACCGCACCACTCCAGGCCGGGACTCCATCGTAAACAAAGTAGGCAAAGTTTTTCGCATCGTCATCGGAATAGGGGACTTGGACCGTGGCACCCTTGGAGTCAGTGGCCCGAATGCGGTATCGAACGAGACTCCGATGTTCCTGAATGTCACCCGGCAGAAGCGCACTGTAGATGCCATCGTTGGCGATTGTGTCGGGGGAAGCGGCGGTATCGTTCATGGGTACCGTGGACCAATTGGAGGCGTACCCGGGGCTGTCAACTCGGATATACTCTCCGGGTTTGACCACCTGGTACTCGAGGACCAGCGATGTGATTCCGTCGGGATCGGTGGCCTTGATAGTAATGATGACCGCTTGCTGAGAGCGTGGCGATTTCGGTTGATGGACGACCTGCCGCAGGGCTGGGGGCGCGTTGGTGGAAAACGCCCGGTTGACTCGACCGGGGGTTGGTCCTTGTCCGGCGGTATTTCCGAGCAGGCGCAAGCGACAGTCGAAGAAGCAGTCAGAGCTGTCGCCCAGGCTGGAGTTGGCGACTTGGACGGCCAGGATATTGCCGGTCGGGCGGAGCAACCCTACGGGGATTGTGGCTTCGAATACCTGATAGCTATTGTTCTCTCGCCCGCTGGTGCTGGTGGCGTTGAAGGCCGTTTCGGGGTTCGGAAGTGCGTCGGTGAACAGGAGGTGCCCGTTGATCCACGCCTTGAAACCATCGTCGAACAAAGCTTCCAGACGGATCCGGCCATAGGTCTCCGGCGAGACCGCGCTGAAATCTTGGCGCAGATAGAACGTGGTGTAGTTCCCACGCATGTCCGTGAGGCGCGATCCCCCGGTGGTGGCGACTCCGAGGACATCGGGGTCGTACCCGACTGGTCCGGGCCCGACCGTCCAGGCGGAGTCGTTGAATTCTGGCAATCGCCACGCACCGGTGATCATGGACGGCTCCGCAGAGCCCTTGAGGTAGCGCCAGGATGACGCGGCTTCGATCAGGCTTTGATCTGGGAGGCCAGATTCGGGTGCGATCGAAGACCGCCAGCTGCCGCCAAGGGTGTTGTCGAGCGAGGGATGAATGAGTTCCATCGAATTCCCAGAGGAGCCGCCCACGGTAGGCCACGGGAAACCTAATTCGAAGTTCACACGGTCGATCACGGTTCCGTCGGAATGAATCAATTCGATTGTCTCGCCTCGTCCCGACAAGCGACCGGTCCAAGGGCCCGCGGCCCCGGAGAGCCCGAATTTCAGGGCAAGGGCGGACGGATCCTGAGCAAGAACGAGGAATCCGTTGGGAGCGATGGTGGTTCCGGTGGGAAAGATAAACTCTATTCCGCGGGTGACGCGCCAGCCATCGAGTTGGGCCGGTTGGTTGTCGTCATTGAAGAGTTCGATGAATTCGACCCGCTCCTGAGCCACGTCGGGTGACGGGTGGATCTCATTGATGACGATTGCGGCCCGCCCGAACGCGGAGCAGCTCAGCGCCGCAAGGACCTTCAGGAGTCGGAGAAGGAAGAGTTGCATAGACATGGAATGTGGAGGAGTGACGCCGGCCAGACTAAATCCGAAAACAAGTGGAATGAGAGCCTTGCAGCAGATTCGCTGCCACGAATTCATTCATCGACCGAGGTAACTCGCAATCATCCGGGACAACACTTCATCGGTGACGCCGAAGGCGGCTTTTGCGGGGCCGTCGCCCACGTTGGTGACCACGATCAAGGCAGCCTGTTTTTTCGGTGCGATCCAGGCGTTGCTGAACCACTGGGTATTTGATCCCGTGTGGTTCAGGACGCTGCCTCCGGCCCAGGCCCGATGGCTGGTCCACCAGCCAAAGGCGTAGGTCTCCCCCGGCTCGGGCTCATGGAGTCGGTGGAAGGTTTCGGGAGAAAGGAGTCGCACTCCTTCTCCGTTGCCCTGGCGGGCGTGGCACATCAGGTACTTGGCTAGGTCGAACAGCGAAGCGTGAACCGTTCCCGCAGGTCCCAGGGCCGCTGGATTGTCCGCGAAGCGACCGGGTGGCGTGCCCACGGGTTTGTCGGCGATCCACTGGTGACCCCAGGGCTGGTTGGTTCGCCCACGTTCGCCTGGTGGGCCAAAGCCGGCTGTGGACATGCCTAGTGGGCGAAAGATCCGTGCCCGCATCAGGTCTTCCCACGTTTCTCCGGTGACGGCCTCCAGCATCATGCCGGCGAAGACGTATCCGGAGTTCGAATAGATATAGCTCATGCCGGGCTTGGCAGCGGGCGCATTGGTCGTGACGGCGGTCAACCAGTGCAGTCGCCGATCTTGGATTGGGCCCCGGTTTATCCAGATCGCTGGCCAGATGCTCTTTTGGACCAGGTAATCCTGATCGGGCGCGCCGCTGCGGTGCCGTAGGAGTTGGCTCAGAGTGACGTCCCTCCAATCGGGGTGCATGCCAGGGACCTTTGGCCCCAGGATTCCGCCCATCGTATTTGTCCAAGCGAGGCGCCCCTCTTCGACCAAAGTGGCAGCAAGGGTCGCCGTCATCGATTTGGTCAGTGACCCGTGATGCCAGGTGTCTCCCAACATGGCGGGTGCGTCGGTGCCCTCGACCCGGATCCCCACCACGCCTGCTGCGATGACTTGGTTGGATCGAATCAGGAGGGCGCCGAGCGCGGGGACACGGTATTTTTCCCGTAGCTTTTCGAGCATGGGCCGGAGATCGGCGACCAACTCCGGGACCAGTCGAATCTCGCCGATGCCGTCGGGCAGTTCGCGCCGAGGCCGAACCCAGTCGGAGGCCCGTCCCAGGATCGCGGGCTCGAGAACGTGCCATGCGCCCCCATCGGATGTTCCTTCGAGCCGATAGATCGAATTGAAGCTCACGGGGAACCGGATTTCGTCGGCCCTCTGAGCCAGTCCTTGCAGGAGGCAGCCGATGAGCAGGAGGACGCAGTGGAGGCGTGGGCGATGGGATTTTGGGTTCATCAGTCGTACTGGATGACCGCTTGTCCGGACTGGAGTCGCACCTGGACGACCATCAATCCGGCGGTCCCCCGGAGTTGGAAAAAGGTCGAGCCGCCCGAGGCGTCCACGGTGAAGGTGCGGGCCACCGGATCATGGACGCTTTCGACTGCAGGTCTGAAGGGTCCTTCCGGGCTCGCAGCCTGTTCGAGGGTGGGTGCAGTCGGTGCCTTGGCGTTGGCGGCATCCAGCCAGGCGCGGCGGGGCATGATTCGAGTGGAAAAGAACGAGGACGGTTTCGGGGAAGCTCCTGCAGGGGGTTCGAGTTCCCAGGTCGAGTTCGAGCGATGATACAGGCCGCGGTAGTCGAACAAGGTGCCGTTATCGCCGTTCCCGGAATTGCTGGTGTTGAAAGCGGCCTCGACCGCGAAATGGATGGCGGCGAGTTGCCACTCCTGGCCACGGCGGACGAACATCGGGCCACCCGAATCTCCCAGCGAAATGCAGGCTTCATCGTTTCCGATACCTCCATTGAAGGCGCAACCGGCCAACGGTCCGTACAGCCCGATATCGGATCCGTCGATCAGTTGGGCGATCGCATTGGTGCCCCAGCGGAGTCGGCCGTCCAGGGCCCCCCATCGCCACCCCGCGAGCATCGGGCTGTCGTCGCCGCGATCCGCGAGGATGGGCGTCCCACGCTCGGTGCCGCGACCCAGGAGAACCACCCTCTCGCCGACACGGAGATCCTGAGTGGTGACGGCGGCCGCAGCCTCGAATTCGCCGCTCACATGCCAGAGCCGAAGATCCGATGCCGAATCGGTTTCGAACCCGACGGTCCGGTAGGAACGACCCCGCCAGTCGAATCGGTCGCCCACCTGGCCGCCGATATGTGCCGCGGTGAGGAAGGACGATCGACCCACCGGGACTCCGCAGAAGGCATTGAAATGGCCGGTCCACTGCCACCCTGAGTCTGCCAAGGACCCGGTAGGGGCATTGGCGTTGCGGTCCGCTCCTCCGGGGCCGAAGACCACCACGGCACCCACCCGCCCCAGGCTCAGGACCCAGAGAAGGAATGCAACGGCGCCTCGTCGACTTGCCGACCTTCGCATCCCTCACGGTGGCATTTCTCCAGTTCGCATCCAAACCTGCTTCCCGCGAAAATTGCCGCTTTCATTGTGTGGCGGTCTCGCCAGCCTTCCGAGACTCCCATGAAGCGCATTCTTGCTGTCGTCATCGCTGCCTTGGCCCTGGTGCCAGGGATCACCCTTGCCATCGAATCTGCCGACCTTGCGGGTACCTGGGTCCATGCTCGGATCGAGGTGGGTGGCAACGTGATCGAGGATGACAGCATTGCCTCGGCGGAAATGGAGATCTCCAACGGGAAGTACACCTTCCGAATGGGGGATCTCACGGCCAAGGGAACCGTCCGGTTCGACGCCTCCAAGAAGCCCGCCCAAATCGACCTGACCGAGGTCGAAGGCCGGAATGTTGGCCGAACTCTCCTCGGGATTGTCGAGTCCACCACCGACGGTTGGCGCATGGCGGCTGACATGGAGGGGGCGACGCGGCCAGGCACCTTTGTTTCGGATGGGGGCAACAGCCATCTCCTGGCGAGCTACAAACGAAAGGCTGGAACGGTGCGTCCCCTGCGTGGGCTCTTGATCACCGGCGGTTGCTGCCACGACTATCCCGGTCAGTCTACGCTTCTCACCGAAGGCCTTTCCAAACGCGCCAATGTCACCTGGGATATCGTGCTGGATCCGGGGCAGACCGGCACGCAGCACAAGGTGTCCGTCTACAAAACAGAGGACTGGGCGAGGAAATACGATGTGATCGTCCACAACGAATGTTTCTCGGACGAGAAGGAGCTCGAATGGCTGGAGCGGATCGTGAAGCCCCATCGTGAGGGCGTGCCAGCGGTGGTCATCCACTGCGCCATGCACTGTTACCGAGCGCCGACCAACGACTGGTTCCGATTTGTCGGAGTCACCAGCCATCGCCACGGATCCCACTTTGACTATCCCATGACCAACACCGCCCCGGCCCATCCGGTCATGATCGGATTCCCGGCGACCTGGCGGACGCCGAAGGAAGAGTTGTACCACATCGAAAAGGTTGAGCCCACCGCGACCGCGCTGGCCACCGGATGGTCCCATGAGACCAAGCGCGCCGAGGTGAATGTGTGGGTCAACCAGTTTGGCAAGGGCAGGGTGTTTGGTACGACTCTCGGGCATTACAACCACACGCTTCAGGATCCCGCGATTCTGGATCTCCTGAGCCGGGGACTGCTCTGGTCCACCGGTAAGCTTCAGGACGACGGCAAACCGGTACTGGGCTACGGCGTGAAGTAAGTGGATTTCTGCAAGGACCGGGGAGAGGGATGGGCAAATCAGACCCTTGCTCCCCGGCAACTCTCGCCCATCGTGTCGAGCGTGCCGTCCATTTTTTCCGATTCCACCGTCGTTCTGATCGGACACGGTTCCACCCTGAACCGCGAATCGTCTGCGCCCACCCGGCAGCACGCTGAGACCCTTCGGAGGCGAGGAGTTTTCGGCCAGGTCCTGGAGGCCTACTGGAAGCAGGAACCCTCCATTTCCGGTGTCCTCCGCGGAGCATGGCATCCCACCGTGTTCGTTGTGCCGCTCTTCATTTCCGAGGGGTACTTCACGGAACAGGTCATTCCTAGGGAATTGGGCCTGGTGTCAGCGGATGCGGCCGGCTTCGAGCGGATCCAACAGATTGGCCGCCACCGTGTCCATTACTGCGGTCCAGTGGGGACTCACCCTTCCATGACCGAGATTCTCGCCCGCCGGGCGATCGAGGTTGTTCGGCTGAATCCCCCCCCTCACGGAGTCCCGGATCCATCGGATTTGTCGGTGTTCATCGCAGGTCATGGGACTGGGAATTCGGAGAATTCCCGTCGGGCCATCGAGGATCAGGTCGAACGGCTTCGGGCGAGCGGGCGATTCCACGATGTGCATGGAGTGTTCATGGAAGAGGAACCGAGAATTGCAGACTGCTATCGACTGGCGGGGACGCGCCACATCGTTCAGGTGCCGTTCTTCATCAGCGATGGGCTTCACAGCTACGAGGACATTCCGGTGCTCTTGGGTGCCGATGCCGCGGAGGTTCAGCGGCGTCTGAGTGCGGGGATGCATCCGTGGCTCAACCCGACGTTCCGCGACCCTCATTGGGTCTGGTACAGCCGAAGCATCGGGGATGAGTCCAATCTCCCGGAGGTGATCCTGCAACGGGTGCGGGAACTGGCAGGGGACTGCTCGACGGGGCGGGGGCAGTGACAGGCGATGGAAGTCCGATTTGGCCGGATCGAGACAACAAAAGACCGGCCGAATGGCCGGTCTTCGTCTCCGCGGGAAAGGGGCGGGGGGTGGCGGGGCTCGAACCCAAACCGGGTACTTCGCCTTGGTTCGCGAACATACGGTTGGATGCTCACTACCAACGCTTTGAATCGCAA
Source organism: Verrucomicrobiota bacterium (assembly GCA_041688515.1). Lineage (GTDB taxonomy): Bacteria > Verrucomicrobiota > Verrucomicrobiia > Limisphaerales > UBA9464 > UBA6176. The sequence continues at coordinate 45,977 of JBDNHZ010000185.1, read as the reverse complement.
CAGACAAGACGACCATTTGCATGGAGAGCATGGACTCCACCGAGCAACGAACTCGATGATGACGATTTTGATAAAGCGAGTCCGACCGCGGATGCACCGGATGGCCGGCAGGCTACATGGAGGGTGTCTTGGATTTTCGGGGCGTGTTTATTCCGGAAGTAAGACGGCACGCCCCCAACGAATCGGGGGTTCATTTCATTGACCCGCGCCCGGTCACGAGAAAGCGGCAGAGGGCTGCCCCAGTCCAAAGTGTCAGGGCATATCGAAAGCCTCATACCCCACCTCATCTCCCTTCGACCTGTCGATAGTCGTGGACGCGATTCCAGATCTTGAATGGACCGCCTGCCCAGGCCGGCATCGCGCTTTGCGGCAACCCTCTCTTCGTAAACCTCGAAAAGCGCCCGGACTCGACAATCCACCCGTTTGTGATCGTTTCTTCTTTGCTGTGTTCCGGTCGGAACCCACCTAAAATACCGCGGTTGAGATCGAAACTGAACGGCCCGGTGAAGCAGTCGCCCGCGGGGCGCCCGCCTGCAAGGAAACGGGTGGCGGCACGCGGCAAAACCGCGCCGCGTCCGGGGGCTGTCGTCGCCGACGTCCCCGACCCCCACGGCCAGCTCGCCGCCATCGTGGAGCATTCCAGCGACGCCATCTTCTGCCGCACCTTCGAAGGCATCATCACGACCTGGAACGCCGCCGCGGCGCGCATCTTTGGATACACTGCCAGCGAGATGTTGGGACGCTCCAGCCGGTCGCTGCTGCCGGCCGGTGCGGAAGACGAATACCAGGGGCTACTGGCGCGCCTGCGCCGGGGCCGGGTGGTGGAGCACTTCGAAACGGAGCGGCTGCGCAAGGACGGACAACGCATCCGGGTCTCGCTGACGTTATCCCCGGTTTACGATTCCGACCGCCGTCTCAATGGGTTCTCGACGATCGCTCGGGACATCACCGCGCAGCGGCGGCTGGGCGACGCCCTCGTGCGGCGCGAGGCGGAGCTGGACGACCTTTTCGAGCATGCATCCGTCGGACTGGTCCTCGTGTCGCCGGAGGGCGTGGTGTTGCGGGCAAACCGGGCGTTCACCGCTCTGCTGGAACGTCGCGCCGAGGATGTCGTGGACCGCCCGATCCACTCCTTTCATCCAGAGGCTCGGGTTCCCGACGAGCTGCTGAAACGCTTGGCGCGCCGCGAGACCGTCATCCATTTCGCCACGGAGTTTCATGCCGCGAAGGGGGACGTTCGCTTTGTGCTCGTGGACGCCGACGGTCACTGGGAGAAGGGTCGGCTGGTTCACACCCGCTGGTTCGTGCGTGACATTTCCCGACGCCGCCAGCTCGAGCGCGAATTGCTGGAATCGAGCGACCGTGAACGCCGGATTTTTGCCCATGAACTTCACGACGGGCTTGGACAGCAACTGGGCGGCATCGCGTACCTCAGCAACGTCCTAAGGCAGAAACTGGCCGAACGTTCGGCGCCCGAGGTTGCGGCTGCGGGCCGGATCTTCGACCTGATGCGCCGGGCCATCGAGGCGACGCGGCGCATGGCGCGGGGATTGTCCCCCATCGCCGAGGCACCCGAGGGCCTGATGGACGCCTTGTCCGAACTGGCCGCGCAGACCGCCGAGTTGAGGGGGATTCGTTGCCGCATGAGCAGTCGGGCCCCAGCGCTGGTCCATGACACGCTCGTGGCAGGACACCTGTACCGCATCGCGCAGGAGGCGGTGAACAACGCCGTGAAGCACGCGCGTCCTCGGGTCATCGTCCTTTCGCTGCGCACCACCGCGAAACGGCTGACCCTGGGCATTGTCGATGACGGCCGCGGCATCGGCCCGCTTTCACCGCGCCGGCGCGGGCTCGGGTTGCACATCATGCAGCATCGGGCCGGATTAATCCGTGGGCACCTGGAGGTGCGGCCGCGTCGCCCGCACGGCACCGAGGTGGTCTGCACCGTGCCATTACCGCCGGTTGATGAGCGCCTCTGCCGGCATTGAGCTTTCAACACTCCCACCGACATGCCCGCCCCCCCTCCCCAGACCACGCCCGCCCGCCGCAGAATCCTGGTCGTGGACGACCACGCCGTGCTTCGCGAGGGATTGACCACGCAGATCAACCGCGAGGCGGACCTCGTGGTCTGTGGCGAGGCGGTGGATGCGGGTGAAGCCGTGGACGCTGTCGGCCGGCTCAACCCGGACCTGGTGCTGGTCGATATCAATCTACCCGGCCGCAACGGACTCGAACTCATCCGGGACATCGCCGCCCTGCGTCCCGGCCTGCCGGTGCTCGTGCTTTCCATGCACGATGAATCGCTCTTCGCCGAGCGCGTGCTCCGCGCGGGGGGGCGCGGCTATGTCTCCAAGCAGGCAAGCAGCGAGGCGCTGCTGACGGCCATCCGTCGAGTCCTGGTCGGGCAGATCCATCTCAGCGATGAAGTCTCCACCCGCCTGCTCGGCAGCCTGGGCGGCAAACAGCAACGGGCGGGACCGATTTCCCCGGTGGAACTGCTCACCGATCGTGAACTGGAGGTTTTTGCGCTCATCGGCCAGGCCGTGGAGACGAAGATGATTTCCCGGCGCCTCAGCATGAGCGGAAAGACAGTCGAAGCCCATCGCGCCAGCATCAAACGGAAGCTACGTCTCAAGACCGGTCCCGAACTCACCCGCCACGCGGTGCTCTGGGTCGAGGCGATCGGTTGAATGACGGCGACGGATCCCGACGCCCTCCGCCCCCCGATAAGCCTTTCACTGAGGCCTGGCACGGGAAGTCACGGGTGGTCAAGAACGGGGTCATCGGTCAGGATTTGATAACGACGGACCGCTCCAACCCGTCCGGAAAACTTCAACCTGCCTATGTCGGATTCTAAGAAATCAGCTGAAAAATTGGATGGTGACTGCCGAGTGGTCATTTCGGAGGTGCGTCCGGAGATCGAGGCCGGACAGTTTGCGATCAAGCGTACCGTCGGTGATCACGTCGAGGTCGAGGCGGACATCTTCACCGACGGTCATGACCTTATCGCTGCGGTGCTGCTTTATCGGAAGGAGGGCGAAACGGACTGGAGTGAAGTCCCGATGGTGCCGCTGGTAAACGACCGATGGCGGGGGCGGTTCGAGGTCACCGGAATGGGCGGATACCGCTATACCGTCCTGGCGTGGGTTGATCATTTCAAGTCGTGGCAGCATGACCTGGCCAAGAAGCACAAGGCCGGGCAGGACCTCTCGGTGGATCTCCGGGACGGTGCGCGGTTGGTCGGTGCCGCCGCAAGGCGGGCCGTCCAGGAAGGAACGCTGCAACTGACGGCGTCGGCCCGGGCGTTGACCGAGCAGGATCCGTCCGGACTGGAAAGCCGCATCGCGCTCGCCCTGTCGCCCCAGTTGGCCGCATTGATGGCGGCCAATCCGGACCGGCAACGTTCGACCCGGTATGTCAGGGAGTTGTGCATCACCGTTGATCCGGAGCTCGCTCGATTCGGTGCGTGGTATGAATTGTTCCCCCGATCGCTCGGAAAGGACGGGAAACATGGAACTCTGGACGATGTGATCGACCATCTGCCTCGGGTGGCGGAAATGGGTTTTGACGTCCTTTATCTCCCGCCGATCCATCCGGTCGGCCGGGCCTTCCGCAAGGGGAAGAACAACAATCCCGAATGCCAGCCGGGTGAGCCGGGCAGTCCGTGGGCCATCGGGGCCATTGAAGGCGGGCACAAGTCGATCCTTCCGGAGCTTGGAACACTGGCAGATTTCGGTCGTCTTGTGATGCGGGCGCGGGAGTTGAAGATCGAGATCGCGCTGGATATCGCGTTCCAATGCGCGCCGGACCATCCGTACGTGAAGGCGCATCCGGACTGGTTCCGCCAACGTTCGGATGGCTCCATCCAGTACGCCGAGAATCCCCCGAAGAAATACCAGGATATCTATCCGTTCGACTTTGAGAGTGGCGACTGGAAGGCGATGTGGCTGGAATTGAAGAGTGTCTTCGAATTCTGGCATGGGCAGGGGGTAACAGTGTTCCGCGTCGACAATCCCCATACCAAGGCATTTCCGTTCTGGCAGTGGTGCATCACGGAGCTGAAGAAGAAGCACCCGGAGATGATCTTCCTGTCCGAGGCCTTCACCCGTCCCAAGGTCATGTACCGGCTGGCCAAGGCAGGGTTCACGCAGTCCTACAACTACTTCCCTTGGCGCAACACCAAGAAGGAGTTGACGGAGTACCTGACGGAGCTCACGCGCACCGAGGTGAGCGAATTTCTCCGGCCGAACCTGTGGCCGAATACTCCGGACATCCTCCCGCTCAGCCTGCAATATGGGGGACGCCCCGCGTTCATGTCGCGGCTCATTCTGGCGGCCACGCTCGGCGCCAGTTACGGAATCTACGGGCCTGCGTACGAGTTGTGCGTGAACCAGTCCCGGGCCGCCGGTGCCGAGGAATATCTTGATTCGGAGAAGTACGAGATTCGCTCCTGGAACCTGAATCTTCCGGGCAATCTGACGGAGCTGATCCGCCGCGTGAACCAGATCCGTCGTGACAATCCCGCGCTGCACCGGAACGACGGCCTGGAATTCCACCCCACCGACAACGACCAGATGATCGCCTTCAGCAAATCCGCGGAGGGGTCCGACAACCTCATCCTCGTGGTGGTCAATCTGGATCCCCATCACGTCCAGAGCGGTTGGCTGACGCTTCCGGTGGAGGAGTGGGATATCGCTCCGACCGGTAGCTACCAGGTGCATGACCTCCTGACCGATGGGCGATACCTGTGGAACGGCGCCCGGAATTTCGTGCAACTGGACCCGGCGTTTGCCCCCGCCCATGTCTTCCGCCTGCGACGCCGGGTCTGCACGGAAGAAAGCTTCGATTATTATCTTTGATCCCCCTTACGTCACTTTCACTCCTCTACCATGGCAAAAATCAGGCCGAGCAAGAAAGCTAACAACCCGGGTCTGGATCGGGATCCATTGTGGTATAAATCCGGTGTCATCTACGAGCTGCACGTCCGTGCATTCTGCGACAGCGACGGGAACGGCATCGGGGATTTCAAGGGACTGACCAGCAAGCTGGACTACCTGAAGGACTTGGGTGTCACCGCGCTGTGGCTCCTGCCGTTCTATCCGTCGCCACTGCGTGACGACGGATATGACATCGCCGACTACTTCACCGTCCATCCCAACTACGGCACCCTGGCGGACTTCAAGGTTTTCCTGCGCGAAGCCCATCAGCGGGGGCTGCGGGTCATCACCGAGCTGGTGATGAACCACACCTCAGACCAGCATCCGTGGTTTCAGCGTGCGCGCCGCGCCAAGCCGGGCAGTCGGTGGAGGGATTTCTACGTCTGGAGCGACACCCGGGAGAAGTACAAGGAGGCCCGCATCATCTTCAAGGATGTCGAGGTGTCGAACTGGAGCTGGGACCATGTGGCCGGAGCGTATTATTGGCACCGTTTCTTCTCGCACCAGCCGGACCTCAATTTCGATAATCCCGAGGTCTTCGACGAGATGATCAAGGTGATGGATTTCTGGCTGGATCTCGGCGTGGACGGCGTCCGGCTGGACGCTGTGCCCTATCTCTTCGAGCGCGAGGGCACGAGCTGCGAGAACCTCAAGGAGACCCACGGGGCCCTGAAGAGGCTGCGCGCCCACGTGGACGAGAAGTACGGGGACCGTATGATGCTGGGCGAGGCCAACCAGTGGCCGGAGGACGCCGTGGCGTACTTCGGTGAAGGCAAGGGCGACGAGTGCCATGTGGCCTTTCACTTTCCCCTCATGCCGCGCCTGTTCATGGCGCTTCGCATGGAGGACAGCACCCCCATCGTGGACATCCTTGAGCAGACGCCGGCGATCCCGGAGACCGCCCAGTGGGCACTGTTCCTGCGCAACCACGATGAACTGACGCTGGAAATGGTGACGGACGAGGAGCGTGACTACATGTACCGCATGTACGCCAACGTTCACCAGGCCCGGCTGAACCTGGGCATCCGCCGCCGGCTCGCGCCCCTGCTCGGAAACGATCGCAAGCGCATCGAGTTGCTCAACGCGCTACTCTTTTCCCTCCCGGGCACGCCCGTCCTCTACTACGGGGACGAGATCGGCATGGGTGAGAATATCTTCCTCGGGGATCGTAATGGGGTGCGGACGCCCATGCAGTGGAGTTCCGACAAGAATGCCGGCTTCTCACGTGCGAATCCGCAGGCCCTTTACCTGCCCATCATCTACGACCCGGAGTACCACTATGAGGCGGTGAACGTGGAAGGCCAGATGGGCAACCCCCATTCCCTGCTGTGGTGGACCCGCCGCCTGCTGGCGCTTCGGAAGAAGTGGCGCGCTCTGGGCGAGGGAAAATGCGAGTTCCTCCAACCCGAAAACCGCAGGATCCTCTGCTATGTCCTGCGGCATGAGAAGGAGACCCTGCTGGTCGTGGCCAACCTGTCGCGCTTCGTGCAACCGGTCCAACTGGATCTCTCCGCCTTCGACAAGATGGTGCCGGTCGAGCTGTTCGGCCGCACGGATTTCCCGCCCATCACCGACAAGCCGTACCTGATTACGATGGGGCCGCACGCGTTCTACTGGTTCTCGCTGGAGAACAAGCAGGCCGATGTTTCGGCAACCCTGTCCAATGGGCCGCTGGCGGCACGGTCGTTGACGGTGATGAACGAGTGGTCCGATGTGTTCAAAGGAAGGTCCAAAACCGCCTTGGAAGCCTTGCTGCCGGACTATGTCCGGGCCCAACGGTGGTTCGGGGGGAAGGCCAAGGAGATCAAGTCGCTCACCCTCAAGGAAGCCGCACCGGTGCCGGCGGATGGGAAGGAACTGGGTTACCTGACGCTCCTGCTGGTGGACTATGTGCAGGGGGATCCGGAATTGTATTCCATGCCGCTGGCATTCGCGTCCGGCAAGGACGCCCAACAGCTCCGCGAGAATTCGCCCCGGCTGGTCATCGCCGACCTGAAGGTGGAAGGCGGACCCGCCGGGGTCCTGCACGACGCGCTGGGGAGCCCGGCCTTCTGCAAGGCGCTGCTGGGAATGGCCTCCAAGGGCGGCCGCAGCGCGGGGGCGCAGGGCGTGGTCGAAGGTTCGCGCACCCTCGCGATGCGGAGCATCCTGGGGGCAGCCAAGGCCCCGACTCCCACGCTCGGCAAGGCGGAGCAGAGCAACTCGTCGGTACTGTTCGGAGACAAGCTCATGATGAAGCTGTTCCGGCGCCTGGACGTGGGGATCAATCCCGACCTGGAGATCGGACGGTTCCTTACGGAAAAGAAGTTCCCGAACGTGGCCCCGCTGGCCGGAGCGCTGGAGTATCACGCCTCCAACGGCGAGCGGAGCAGCCTCGCCATCATCTCAGGATTCGTTCCGAACGCGAAGGATGCCTGGGAGGTCGCCCTGGACGCATTGGGTCGTTACTACGACCGCGTGGGCGTGCTCCATGCGAAGGGCGAAAAGCCGCCGGCCATGGGCGGCGACTTGTTCCGCCTCAGCGGCGAGGAGCCTTCCTCTATCGTGCAGGAAACCGTCGGCACCTACCTGGAGTCCGCCCGGATGCTGGGTGAGCGCACCGCCGCCATGCACCTCGCGCTGGCGTCCGAGCCGGAGGATACGAGCTTCGCCTCCGAACCCTTCACGCCGCACTACCTGCGCGGGCTGTTCCAGTCGATGCGCAATCTTGCGTCGCAGAACCTCCGGGTGCTGCGCAAGCAGATCAAGACGCTTCCCGCGGACGTCGCGCCGATGGCGGCTAAGGTCGGCGCGCTCGAGGGCGAGATCATCAACCGGTACAAGCCCCTGTTCCAGCGCAACATCAGCGCCCGGCGGATCCGCATTCACGGCGACTATCACCTGGGCCAGGTCCTCTGGACAGGCAAGGACTTCGTCATCATCGATTTCGAAGGTGAGCCCGCGGTGGCCCTGAGCGAACGTCTCATCAAGCGGTCGGCGCTGCGCGACGTGGCGGGAATGATCCGGTCCTTCCACTACGCCGCCTACTTCGGACTGGAGCAGCAGGTGGAGCGCGGGAGACTGTCGCCGGAGAACCGGGCGACCTACGAACCGTGGGCGCGCTTCTGGAACCTTGCCGTCAGCGCCAGTTTCCTGCGGGCCTACCTAAAGGCTCTGGGTAGTTCGGAGATCCTCCCCTCCACCTCCGAGGAACGGCGCATGGTCCTGCAGGCCTACCTGCTCAATAAAGCCATCTATGAGATCGGATACGAACTGAACAACCGTCCGGCGTGGCTGAAGATCCCGCTGCAGGGGGTCCTTCACCTTCTGGACGAAAACAAGTAGCGCCGGGCCTCCGAGCCGGCGCGTTCGAGGAATAAGCCATGCGAAAACAAATCCTTGGGTCCGATCCTGCCGCTCCGGTTTCGTCGCACGACGAACTGGATGTGGCCTCCCTCGCCACCGTGATGATCACGTCCGAGTCGCCGGAGCATCCCGTCGAGAATGCGTTCGATGGCCATCGCGGCCCGGGCGCCAGCCGGTGGATCGCCGCGACGCCGGGTGAACAGACGCTGATCCTTGCGTTTGACGTCCCCCAGCGGATCGGGCGTGTCCTCGTGGAGGTGGAAGAAACGCAGGACAGCCGGACCCAGGAACTGCAACTGGCGGTCTCCCGGGACGGGGGCCGCGGTTACCAGGAACTGGTCCGCCAGGAGTTCAACTTCTCGCCGCCCAACACCACCCTTGAACGCGAGGATTGGGCGATCGCCGGCGAGGCAATCACCCATCTCCGGCTGTGGATCAAACCCGACAAGGGCGGCCGCCCGTGTCGGGCTACCCTGACGTCCCTGGCCCTGAAGCCGGAATGATCAACCGATCCGAACCACAGTCGACCATCGGCACCGCCCCGCAGCGGCTCCTTCAGTATCTTGCCCGCAATCGCGAGAAGCTCTCCCCGCTGCTGATCCTGACCCACGACTACCCGGATCCCGATGCCCTGGCGGCGGCGATGGCGTTGCAGCACCTGGCGCAGGGCGGTTTCGGAATCACGTCGCGGATCGCCTACGGGGGTGAGGTTGGACGCACGGAAAACAAGGCGATGGTGCGCCTGCTGAAGATCCCAATCCACCGGATCAAACCGGCGTGGTTCAAGAAGTACGCCTCGGTCGCGCTGGTGGACACCCAGCCGGCCTTTGAGAACAACTCATTTCCGAAGGATCGCAAGGCGACGATGGTCATCGACCAGCATCCGTCCGCTTCCGTTCCCAGCGCGGATCTGGCCGTGGTGGATCCGGAATGCGGCGCGACGTGCGTGATCATTGCCCAGGCCCTTCTGCAGAACGGGACGAAGATTCCGACGCGCGTGGCCACTGCGCTGGCGTACGGCATCCTGACCGACACACTTGACCTCTACCGCGCCAAACGGCCGGATGTCGTTGCGACGTATCTGCAGGTGTTGCATCACTGCGACATGCGCCTGCTGGCACGCATCCAGAACCCGGTGCGCTCCCGGAAGTTTTTCGCCACACTGGGCAAAGGCATCCGCGACGCCACGCTGCACCGGCGGGTGCTGGTGTCCCACCTGGGGACCGTGGAAACTCCCGACCTGGTCTCGCAGGTGGCGGAGTTCCTCCTGGCCTACCAGCGGGTGGTGTGCTGTTTCGTGACCGGGCGGTACAAGGGGCGTCTGCATGCCTCGTTGCGCACCAACCGTTCTGACGCCCAGGCCGGTGAGGTGTTGCGGGACGTCTTTGAGAATTGCAAACAAGCCGGCGGCCATGGACCGATCGCGGGGGGCAGTTGCCCCGTCAGCATCGACGCCACCGAGGAGATTTGGCGCGCCCGCGAGTTGTGGCTTCAGGCCCGCCTGTTGAAACGGCTGCGCGTCCCGTCCAGGGTCGAGCCGCGGAAGCCCTTTCTGAGCTGATGCCATGAACCTCGTGGACCGCCTCAAACACGCCGCCTCGGCCCTGGGCGACGTCGGCTGGTCAGGCCTGTTGGACATCGTGGTCGTGACGCTGGTCATCTACGCCTTCCTGATCGCGCTGAAGCGCACCCGGCGCTCCGGCCTGATCTTCATGGGCGTGGTCATTGTCGCCGCCATCTACCTCGCGGCTCAGAAGCTGAATCTCGTGCTCACCATCGCCCTGCTGCAGGGGTTCTTCGCGGTGATCCTCGTGGCGCTGGTGGTGATCTTCCAGGAGGACCTGCGGTACTTCTTTGAGCGCGTCGGCCTCTGGTGGGTCGAGTGCCGGCTGCCGCGTTACCGGAGGACGACCGCGGGCCTGCCCCGCAGTGAGGTTGAGACGCTGGCGCGAACGCTGGGTGACCTCGCCCGCGCCCGGATCGGTGCGCTGGTGGTCATCCGTGGAAAGGACTCCATCGCCCGGCACCTGGAGGGCGGGGAGGAGGTCGGAGGACGCCTGAGCGAACCTCTTCTGAAGAGCATCTTTGACCCGCATTCCATCGGCCACGATGGCGCGGTCATCATCGACGGTCACCTGATTGACAAGCTGGGATGCCATCTGCCGCTGTCCAAGAACCTGGAGAAGTTGCCCCGCAGCGGAACGCGCCATGCGGCGGGGCTCGGCCTTTCCGAACGTACCGACGCGTTGTGCCTGATCGTGTCGGAGGAACGGGGGACCATCTCGGTGGCCCGCGCCGGCAGTATCCTGGGGGTATCCACGCCGGCGCAGCTTGTGGATATCCTGACCGCCTTCTACGACGAGATTGCGCCCCGCACCGAGACCACATCCTTTCGGAGGATCTTGCAGGTCAACTATCGCGAGAAGGCCGTCGCCCTGGCGCTGGCCGTCGGTTTGTGGGTGGTGGTGGTCCAGCGCTCCCAGACGGTGCAGAAGACCTTTGATGTCGCGGTGAGCTATGGGCTGGTGCCCAGCACCCTCTCGGTGGCCAAGATTGTGCCTGACGTTGTCAAGGTGACGGTGGTCGGTCAGCGCAGTGCTTTCGGGTTCAGGGGAAGCGAGGATATCAAGCTCGTCCTGGATCTTTCCGGCGTGGGCAAGGGTATGAACAGGGTGCTCATCGAGCCCGGCGACCTGACGTTTCCGAGGGAGCTTAAACTCGACGACATCGCCCCCCGTCACGTCACCATCAGTGTCGAGGAAAAACGCCTGGAGGACATTCCCGCAAAGTCCAATGAGCCTTGATGCGCTTGCCGGATGCTCCGCCCTGGGCGGAGTGCCCGCGGCGGACCCCAACGATACACCATGAGCCATACTTCAGAACCATCCATCATCGCGTTGCGCCACCTCGCGCGTCTCAGCGGCATTCAGACCGGCTATGTGGACATGGCCGGACGACGTCAACCGGCCTCGACGGAGTCAATGCTGGCCGTACTGCGAACGCTGGGGGTGCCGATGGAGGGTGCGGGTGACGTGCCCGAAGCCTTGAACGTCATGCGACTCACCCGGGCGAAACGCGTATTGGATCCGGTCCAGGTCGCGTGGATCGGAACCCGCACGGCGGTCCCGGTGCAATTGCCGGCCCCGGATTCCGCCGGCGCGCTGCGCTGCGAGTGGCGGATGGAAGACGGGGAAACCCGCCGGACTGAAACCCGGCTGGAACGATTGAAGGTGAAGGCGTTTGGGAGGGTGGACGGCGTGCGGTTCGTCACCCGGCTGCTGCCGATTCCCGGACGGCTGCCCGCCGGATACCATCGCGTGACGGTGGAATGCGCCGGCAACCAGTTTGAAACCGAGGTGTTCTCGGCTCCCGAGCGATGCTTTCAAGGCCCGGCATCGCGTCGCGAATGGGGGGCATTCGCCCCGCTCCATGCCCTGCATTCGGAACGCAGCTGGGGTGCGGGTGATTTCACGGACCTGTCGGATTTCATCACGTGGCTGGGCGGACAGGGAGGCGGATTTGTCGGCACATTGCCGCTCCTGCCCGCGTTTCTGGAGAAGCCCTGCGAACCGAGCCCTTACTCGCCGGTGAGCCGCCTCTTCTGGAACGAATTCTATCTCGATGTGACGGCTGTGCCGGAGTTGGCGTCGTGTCCCGCCGCCCGGCGGCTGATGGAATCGCTGTCGTTCGGGAAACGGATCCGTTCGTTGAACCAGGCTTCGCTGGTGGACTACGCCGCCCAGATGGCGCTCAAGCGCGAGGTGCTGGAGGTATTGAGTCGCTCGTTCTTCGCCCGGTCCGGCCCGCGGCGTCAGGTTTTCGACGACTTTCTGCGGGAGCATCCAGAGGTCGCCGACTATTCGCGATTCCGCGCAATGCATGAAGAGCAGGGAGGTTCGTGGACGCAGTGGCCAGTGCGGATGCGCCGCGGCGATGTGCGGGATGGCGACTGCCGGGCAGCGCGGTTGCGATACCATCTGTACACCCAGTGGCTGGCGCATGAGCAGATGGCCGCGCTTTCGCGCCATGCCCGCGCCCAGGACGTCGATCTCTATCTCGACATGCCGCTGGGCACGCATCGCGACGGTTACGATGCCTGGCGGCACCAGAAATTGTTCGCGCTGGCGGCATCGGGGGGGGCACCGCCGGATCCGGTCTTCACCCAGGGGCAGGATTGGGGATTCGCTCCCATCCATCCCGGACGGAGCCAGGAGCAGGGGCATGCGTACATCCGGTCCTACCTGCGCCACCACCTGAGGCACGCCCGCATGCTTCGTTTCGATCACGTCATGGGATTGCACCGTCTCTACTGGGTGCCGGTGGGTGTCCCCGCGAGTCAGGGAGCCTACGTCTCGTATCCGGCCCCGGAATTCTACGCCATGCTGAGCATCGAATCGCACCGGCACCAGGCCGTCATCATCGGCGAGAACCTCGGGACGGTGCCTGCGGAGGTGGATCGTTCCCTCCGGCGCCACGGCGTCAGCGGCATGTTCGTGGTGCAGTATGAGGCGCGTCCCAAGGCCAATGCCGCGCTGCCCCGGATTCCGTCGTCTGTGATCGCGAGCCTGAACACCCATGACATGCCGACCTTTGCCGCCTTCTGGCAAGGCATCGACATCGACGATCGCCACCACCTCGGACTGATCAAACGGGGCGACCTTGCGAAGGAACGCCTTGACCGGGATCGCATCCGCACCGCATTGGTCCGCTACCTCCGCCGCTGCGGAGGGTTGAAGCGCGGAGCGGTTGGGCCCGGCGCGGTATTGGAGGCGCTCCAGAACCATCTTGCCGCCAGCCCGGCCCGGTGGGTGGTCATCAATCTGGAGGATCTCTGGCTGGAGACCCTGCCCCAAAACACCCCGGGGACCTCGAGCGAACGCATCAATTGGCGGCGCAGGACACGGATCAGTCTGGAGGCCATTCGTGCGGCCCGGGACCTGGCGGACTCGCTGCGCGTGCTGGTCCGACTGCGCCGTGCCCGTCCGGCATCATTGCACTAAGTGTTTTACTGAGAGCCGAGCCGGGAACTGCCCAGTAGACCGTCGCTTCCACCCGGTAAAGAATCGCGATGTGAAGAAGAGCAGTTCCCTTAATCGTTCCGTGCTGGTGGCGGTCCTGGGCGGCGGCGCGGGCACCCGCCTGTTTCCCCTCACCAAGGACCGGTCCAAGCCGGCAGTGCCGATCGGAGGCGAGTTCCGGTTGGTGGATATCCCGATCTCCAATTGCATCAACTCGGGCCTTCGCCGGATCTTTGTGCTGACGCAGTTCAATTCAGCATCGTTACACCATCATATCACCCACTCCTACCGGTTCGACTCGTTCGGCGGTGGATTCGTGGAGATCATGGCGGCGCAGCAGACCACGGCTGATTCCGACTGGTACCAAGGGACCGCGGACGCGATCCGGAAGAACCTGGCGCACCTGAAGGATCATGATTTTGAGCGGCTCCTGATCCTGAGCGGCGACCAGTTGTATCGGATGGACTACGCCGACCTGATCGAGCAGCACAAGCGAACGAAGGCCCAGGTGACCGTTGCGGCGATCCCGATCCGGCGTTCCGACGTGCCGGCCTGCGGAGTCTTCCAGTTGGACGAGCAGTCCCGGATCACCGGTTTCCTGGAGAAACCCAAGGAGAAGGAGGACCAGGATCCGCTCCGCCTCGACGCCGCACGGAAGGACCAGCTCGGCATCGAAGGGGAGGGTGAGTTCTTCCTCGCCTCGATGGGAATCTACCTCTTCGAGCGCGAGGCGCTCTTCAAGCTCCTCGACAATACGCTGATGGATTTCGGCAAACACGTCATCCCTCACGCCATCCAGACGACGCAGGTTCATCCCTACGTGTTTCAGGGGTATTGGGAGGACGTGGGGACGATCCGCTCCTTCTTCGAGGCTAACCTGCAGCTCGCCAGCCTCGAGCCGCGCTTCGACTTCTTCGACCCGCAGGCGCCCATCTTCAGCCGCTGGAGGGTTCTCCCCTCGACGCGGCTCAATGACGTCCATGCCCGGTTGTCCATGATTGCGGACGGCTGCATTCTGGATCGCTGCCGGCTCACCGAGGCCGTGGTGGGGATCCGAAGTTTTATCGGGGAGGGAAGCGACATCCATCGATCGCTCATCCTCGGTTCCGACTACTATGAAACCCCCGAATCGCTCCAGGAAAATGCGGGCACCGGCCGGCCCCGCCTCGGCATCGGGCGTGATGTCCGGATTCAGAATGCGATCATCGACAAGAACGTCCGGATCGGTGACCGGGTGGTGATCTCGCCCGAGGGTAAGCCGGCCCACGTGGATCACGATCTGTACTACATCCGCGACGGGATCGTCATCATTCCCAAGAACCAGATCATCCCGAGCGGCACGACCATCTGACGATGCGGATGGCACGCAGGAATCCGAGCATCCGACACTATATGGCGAAACGAAAAACCTCCCCCGACCTCGTTCCGGCCCGCGCGCCCGCCCGCGAGAGCCTTCCGTGGATGACGGGCGATGATCTGCATTGGTTCAACGAGGGAACGCATTGTCATGTCTACCGGAAGATGGGCGCGCATCCCGTGGAGCAGAATGGCGTGCCGGGAGTTTCCTTCGCGGTCTGGGCTCCGAATGCGGCACGGGTCTCCGTCATGGGCGACTTCAATGAGTGGAACAAGGAGCGGCATCCCCTGCAGCCGACGGGCGGTTCCGGCGTCTGGAGCGGGTTCGTCCCCAAGATCGGCCACGGCGCAACCTACAAGTTCCACATCGTCTCGCGCCTCGACGGCTTCGAGGTGGACAAGGCCGATCCCTACGGGTTCCGCCATGAGACCGCGCCGAAGACGGCGTCGATGGTCTGGAGCCTGGACTACGAGTGGAATGATACCGATTGGATGAAGACCCGCGGGTCTCGCCAGACCCTGCAAAGCCCGATCTCGATCTATGAGATGCATCTCGGCTCGTGGATGCGCGTGGGGGAGGAGGACAATCGGTGGCTCACTTATCGCGAGCTGGCGCCGAAGTTGGCCGCCTACCTGGTCCGCCACGGATTCACGCACGTCGAGTTCATGCCGGTGATGAAGCATCCGTTCTATGGATCGTGGGGGTACCAGACGACCGGCTATTTCGCCCCGACGGGACGCTACGGAACGCCGCAGGACCTGATGTACCTGATCGACGTCCTGCACCAGCAGGGCATCGCGGTGATCCTCGATTGGGTGCCGTCGCACTTCCCCACCGACGAGCATGGGCTGGCCTATTTTGACGGCACCCACCTCTACGAGCATGCGGACATGAAGCAGGGGTTCCACCCGGACTGGAACAGCTACATCTTCAACTACGGCCGGCACGAGGTGCGCAGCTTCCTTCTCAGCAATGCGGTCTTCTGGCTGGAGAAGTTCCACGTTGACGGCCTGCGCGTGGATGCGGTGGCGTCGATGCTCTATCTCGATTACTCGCGCAAGGAGGGGGAATGGGTGCCCAACAAATACGGTGGGCGCGAGAACCTGGAGGCGATCGACTTCCTCCGGAGATTCAATGAGACCGTGTATCGGGAGTTTCCCGATGTGCAGACCTATGCGGAGGAATCGACCTCCTGGCCCCAGGTGTCCCGTCCCTCCTATGCCGGCGGCCTTGGATTCGGCTTCAAGTGGGACATGGGATGGATGCACGACACCCTGAAGTACCTCTCGGAGGATCCGATCCACCGGAAGTACCATCATCAGCAGTTGTCGTTCCGCGGCGTGTACGCGTTCGCGGAGAACTTCACCCTGCCGCTCTCACACGATGAGGTCGTGCACGGCAAGGGATCCCTGCTCGGAAAAATGCCGGGAGATGTCTGGCAGAAGATGGCGAATCTGCGGCTGCTGCTGGCGTACCAGTGGGCGCAACCCGGCAAGAAACTGCTGTTCATGGGAGGCGAGTTTGGCCAGTGGCGCGAGTGGAACCATGAGTCGAGCCTGGACTGGCACCTGGTCGAGGACGGCAATGCGCACAATGGCATCCAGAAGCTGGTCGGGCAGTTGAACGGGCTTTACCGGAATGAACCCGCCCTGCACGAGGGTGACGCGGATCCCGCGGGGTTTGAGTGGGTGGACGCGAACGACAGTGAGCACAGCACGCTCAGCTTCCTCCGCAAATCGCAGCGCACCGGTGACCTTATCCTGGCGGTGTTCAATTTCACGCCGGTGGCGCGGACCAACATCCGCATCGGGGTGCCCCGGTCGGGATTCTGGCGCGAAATCCTCAACACCGATGCCCCGGACTACGGCGGCAGCGGACAGGGCAACCAGGGCGGGGTGGAAGCCGCGCCGTTGGGATGGCACTTCAAGGCGAACTCGATCCATCTCACCCTTCCGCCATTGGGAGCCGTGTTCTTCAAGCATCAGGTCGCCCATTCATGAATCCTCCCCCCCTTTTCCTTGGTGCGATTCCGCAGGGTGTGGATCGGTGTTCCTTCCGCGTCTGGGCGCCCGGCGTCGAGCGGGTCGAACTTCACCTCCCCGGCACAACGGAGCGGGTGCTGCCGCTGCAGAAGGACGCGATGGGTTACCATGCCGCCTTGGTTGAAAGTGTCCCTGCGGGCAGCGACTACCTGTTCCGGCTTGATGGCGGACCCACACGTCCGGACCCGGCTTCACGCTGGCAACCGCAGGGGGTTCATGGAGCGTCGCGGGTCGTGGACCCGGGGTTTCCGTGGACTGATCAGGCGTGGTCCGGACCGCCACTGCGTGACCATGTGATCTACGAACTCCACGTTGGGACGTTCAGCACGGAGGGCACGTTCGACGGCGTGGTCGGCCATCTCGCCGAATTGAGGAACCTCGGCATCACCGCCATCGAGCTGATGCCGGTCGCGCAATTCCCGGGAACACGGAACTGGGGCTACGACGGGGTGAGCCCGTTCGCGGTGCAGGATTCCTACGGGGGGCCTACGGGTTTGAAACGGCTCGTCAATGCCGCTCATGCGCACGGAGTCGCCGTCATTCTGGACGTGGTCTACAACCACCTGGGCCCGGAGGGGAATTACCTCGGCGAATTCGCGCCCTACTTCACGGATCGCTATCGCACCCCGTGGGGACTGGCCCTGAACTTCGATGGACCGCAAAGCGACGGCGTCCGGAGGTACTTCACCGAGAACGCGCTTTACTGGCAGACCGAGTTTCATATCGATGCGCTCCGGTTGGATGCCGTCCACGCCATCCGCGATTTCTCGGCGGTTCCGTTTCTGGAGGAAATGACCTCGGCCTGCCACCGGCAGGCGGAGATCCTTGGCCGCCCGTTTCATCTCATCGCCGAGAGCGACATGAACATGGCGCGGCACATCCTGCCGGTCGAACTCGGTGGATACGGTCTTGATGCGCAATGGAGCGATGATTTCCATCATTGCCTGCACGTGCTGCTGACCGGCGAGCAGAGCGGCTATTACTCGGACTTCAAGGGCGTCCGGCAGTTCGCCAAGGTTTGGCGGGAGGGATACGCCTACACCGGCGAGTACGCCCCCCACCGGGGACACCGGCATGGCAGCAATCCCCGCCTGAATCCCGTGGGACAGTTTGTGGTCTGCAGCCAGAACCACGACCAGATCGGCAACCGGATGCTCGGCGACCGCATCAGCGGCTCGATTTTACCCGCCCGGCAGCGGCTCGCAGCGGGGGCACTGCTTCTGTCGCCGTTTGTCCCCATGCTCTTCATGGGCGAGGAGTACGGCGAGACGGCGCCCTTCCAGTATTTCATCAGCCACACGGATCCGGCGCTGGTCGAGGCGGTTCGCAAGGGGCGGCGCGAGGAGTTTGCCGCGTTTGGATGGAAGGGGGAGGTGCCCGATCCTCAGGACGAGGCCACCTTCCTGCGTTGTAAACTCAACCACGCCCTCGGCAAGGAAGGCGCGCACCAAGAGTTGCGCGAATTCCACCGTGAGCTTCTGGCGGTGCGGACGCAGGTGCCGGCACTTTCCAGGGTTGAGAAGGAGACCTTGGAAACCATGGCGTTCGAGGCGGAGAGCGTCCTCGTCATCCGGCAATGGTGTGGAGACAGCGAGATTCTCCTCCTTTTCAACTTCTCCCCGGAACGGCGTGCGATGGACCTGCCCTTGCCGCCTGGCCGATGGCTCCGGCGGTTGGACTCGGCCGACCCGCAATGGGGCGGACCTGGATCGCTGACCGCGCCGGAGATTGTGTCGGAAGGCCGTGTGCGTCTGGAGATCTCCAAGACATCCTTTGCGCTCTACTGCAATCCTGTGAAAAAATAAGACTTCATGGAACGATTCCTCTGTTTACACGGACATTTCTATCAGCCGCCGCGCGAGAATCCCTGGCTGGAGGCGGTTGAGCTGCAGGACTCCGCCTATCCCTACCACGACTGGAACGAGCGCGTCACCGCCGAATGCTACGCGCCCAATGCCACCGCCCGGACGCTGGATGGCGACGGGCGCATCGTGGACATCGTCAACAACTACTCGCGTATCAGCTTCAATTTCGGGCCGACCCTGCTGGCGTGGATGGAACAGAATTGTCCCGAGATCCTCGCGTCCATCGTGGAGGCGGACCAACAGAGCTGCCTGCGATTCTCCGGGCACGGCTCGGCGATCGCGCAGGTGTTCAATCACATCATCCTGCCGCTGGCGAATCCCCGGGACCAGAAGACCCAGGTGATCTGGGGTATCCGCGACTTCGAGCATCGCTTCGGCCGCAAGCCGGAGGGGTTGTGGCTCTCGGAGACCGCCGCGGACACGCCGTCCCTCGAGGTGCTGGCGGAGCAGGGAATCAAGTTCACCATCCTCTCCCCCTACCAGGCGAACCGGATCCGACCCCTGCAGGGCGGGGAGTGGTCCGACGTCAGCGGAGGCCGGGTGGACCCGTCGCGTCCGTACCTCGTGAAGCTGCCCTCCCAACGGAGCATCGTGGTCTTCTTCTACGACGCGCACATCTCCAAGGCGGTTGCCTTCGAGGGGTTGCTGAACAGCGGGGAAACCTTTGCGCACCGGCTCGCCGATGGGTTTGACGACGGGCGTGACTGGGACCAGCTCGTTCACATCGCCACCGACGGTGAATCCTACGGGCACCACCATCGGTACGGCGAAATGGGCCTGGCTCACGCGCTGAATCACATCGAGTCCAACCACCTGGCGAAGCTCACCAACTACGGCGAGTACCTGGAGAACCATCCTCCGGCGATGGAGGCGCAGATCCATGAGAAGAGCGCCTGGAGCTGCTCGCACGGGGTGGGACGCTGGTTCACGGACTGCGGTTGCAACAGCGGCGGAAGGGCGGGATGGAACCAGCGGTGGCGCGGCCCGCTGCGCGAGGCGCTGGACTGGCTGCGCGATCAACTGTACTCGCGCTTCGAGGCGCAGGCTGCCGTGCTGGTCAAGGATCCGTGGGCCGCCCGCGATGATTATGTCTCCGTCATCCTCGACCGTTCCGACGCGAGCCTTGCGGCATTCATCGGGCGTCACGCCCGGCATCCGCTGAATGAGGAGCAGCAGTTGGCGTTCCTCCGCCTGATGGAGCTCCAGCGCCACGCGATGTTGATGTATACCAGCTGCGGATGGTTCTTCGACGAGTTGTCCGGGATCGAGACGGTGCAGGTGATCCAGTACGCCGGCCGCGCCCTCCAGCTGCTCCAGAACCTCTGTGGTGAGGACCTGGAACCCGGCTTCGTCGAGCGCCTGGCCAAGGCGCCGAGCAATATTTCCGAACACCGCAACGGGAAGGTGATCTATGAGAAGTTCGTCAAGCCGGCGATCATCGATCGCGAGAAGGTTGGGGCGCATTTCGCCGTCAGCTCGCTGTTCGAAACGTATCCCGAGAAGGGACACATCTACGCCTTCACCTTCGAGCAACAGCATCGCGAATTGCTGACCGCCGGAAAGGCCCGGCTCATCATCGGACGGTCCAAGGTGACCTTCGACATTACGCGGGCCTCCGACGTAATCAGCTACGCGGCCCTGCACCTGGGGGATCATAATGTGAACGGCGGCGTGCGGTTCTTCCGGGGGGAAGAGGCGTTTGAGAAGCTGGTGGCCGAGTTCACCGAGGCCTTCAACCGCGCCGACTTTCCGACCGTGATCCGGCTCATGGACCGCCATTTCGGAGAGTCCTATTACACGCTGAAATACCTGTTCCGGGATGAGCAGCGAAAAATCATCAAGCAGGTGCTGGCATCCACCAGCCTGGATATCGAGAAGCACTACCGTGACATTTCCAACCAGTACACTCCGCTCGCCCGCTTCCTGAAGGACATCGGCGCGCCGGCACCGGCTGAGCTGAAGACGGCCGTCGACTTCGTGCTGAACTGCGATCTGCGTCGACAGTTCGAATCCGATGCCGCCGATCCCGCCCGGGTGAAGGCCCTTGTGGAGGAGGCGCGCGCCGACAGTGTCGAACTGCAGCACGAAATGCTCGGATACGCCATCAAGGGCAACATCGACCGGTGTATGGAACGTCTGATGCAGTCTCCGGACGACATGACGCTGCTGACCCGCACGGCAAACTTGGCTGAGGTCGTCCGCATGATGGGCATCGAGGTGAATCTCTGGAAGACCCAGAATCTCTGCTTCGGGATGCTGAAGACGATCGCCGCGGAGCGACGCTCGAAGGCCGACCAGGGGGACACGGCCTCCGTGGAATGGCTGGCCCAGTTCGATCGCCTGAGCGAGCAACTGGGATTCAAGGTCAACGGATGAGCATGGAAACGAAGCGGCCGCGGGCCACCTACCGGCTTCAGTTTCATCGCGGGTTCACGCTGCGGGATGCGCTGGCCATCGTGCCCTATCTCGCCGCGCTGGGCGTGAGCCATGCCTATGCATCCCCGTTGCTCGCGGCCCGGGCGGGCAGCACCCACGGCTACGACGTCTGCGACCCGACCCGGGTCAATCCCGAGGTGGGCACCGCTGCGGAATTCGAGGCGTTCGTTGCCGCACTCCGTGAGCGGGGCCTGGGCCTGGTGCTGGACATTGTTCCCAACCATATGGCTGCCGCACGGGAGAATCCGTGGTGGTGGGATGTGCTGAGGAACGGACGAAAGAGCCCGTTTGCGGGCTACTTCGACATCGACTGGGAGTCGCCTGGGGACGGGTTGAGGGGCAAGGTTCTCCTGCCTGTGCTGGGGGATGAACTGCAGCAGGTCTTGGAACGGGATGAACTCGGTGTGCTGTCCGAGGGCGGCGAGGTGATGGTCCGGTATTTTGACCACCGGTATCCGGTCAACCCGGAGACCCTCCCCGCCCCCGGGACATTGCGGGAGGAGGCGATCGCCGGGTTCAACACCGACCGGGAGTCCCTGGTCCGCCTGCTGGAGTTGCAGCATTACCGGCTGTCCTTCTGGAGGCAGGGCGATCACCGGTTGAACTACCGGCGCTTCTTCACCATCACCGACCTCGCGGGGATCCGTGTTGAACGGCCGGAAGTCTTCACGGCCACTCACAATCGCATCATCGACTGGCACCGGCGGGGTTGGATCGACGGCGTGCGCGTGGATCATCCGGACGGGTTGCGTGATCCGCAGCAGTATCTCTCGGACTTGCGGGAGTCCGTTCCGGGCGCGTGGATCGTCGTTGAGAAGATCCTGGAGCCGGGCGAGGACCTCCCGGTCGACTGGCCGGTCGATGGCACCACGGGCTACGACTATCTCGCCCGGGTTGACGAATTGTTTGTTGACCCCGCCGGGGAGCGGCCGATCACGGAGTTCTACTCCCGATTCACCGGGGAACCGACTGACTACGGTCCAATGGTGCGGGAAAAGAAGCGGTGGATCCTGACGAACCAGCTCCTCACCGAGGTGGAACGGTTGGTCCGCTTGCTGGAAGTGATCCTCGCTGCGCGCTGCCCGGAACGGGCGGTGGGTTTCGACGAGACGCGACAGGCGATCGTCGCGATGCTGGTTTGTTTTCCGGTTTATCGAACCTATGCCCAGGTGGGAAAGAGCGGACGGTCCGATGCCGACCGTGCCTGGATAGCGCAGGCGCTCGCATCGGCGACGCAGGAGCACCCCACGCCTGCTCCCTGGATACTGACCTTCATTGGTGACCTCCTTCAGGATCGTCTGGAGGAGGGATTGGAGGCCGAGTTCGTGATGCGCTTTCAGCAGTTGGCCGGACCCGCCATGGCCAAGGGGGTTGAGGATACCACGTTCTACTGCTTCAACCGCCTGGTAGTCCTCAATGAGGTGGGGGGCGATCCTTCTCACTTTGGCGTGGGATTGCAGACGTTCCATGCCGCCTGCCGTCGCTCGCTGGAGCAATGGCCGGGGACCATGCTGGCGTCGACGACCCACGACACCAAGCGCAGTGGGGATGTCCGGGCCCGGCTCACCGTTTTGTCGGAGATTCCGGACCGGTGGGCTGAGGCCGTACGTCGATGGTCGGACTGGAATGAGCGCCATCGCCGCGACGGCCTGCCGGACCGGAATGCCGAGTACCTCTTTTATCAGATCCTGGTGGGGGCCTGGCCGCTGCCGGTGGATCGCGCGCTGGCCTACATGGAGAAGGCGTCGCGCGAGGCCAAGCAGCACACCAACTGGACCGACCGGAATGCTGCGTATGACGAGGCGCTGGCGGGTTTCGTCTCCTCGGTGATCGGCGACCCGGAGTTCGTCGGGATGCTTGAGCAGTTCCTCCCGGACGTGATCGTAGCCGGTCGCATCAATTCGTTGGCGCAGACGCTGCTCAAACTCACCACGCCGGGCGTTCCGGACCTCTACCAAGGAACCGAACTGTGGGATTTGAGTCTGGTGGATCCGGACAACCGCCGGCCGGTTGACTACGGCGTGCGGGAGGAGGCTTTGAAGCATTTGGAGCGGGAGTCCAGGTCCAGAACCGTCCCCCTCACCACCGGAACGTTTCGCGAGGCTTCGGATGATGGCCGGATCAAGATGTCGGTCATCCACCGGACGCTCCATTTCCGTCGGCTACACGAGCTGCTTTACCGCAAAGGTGACTATCTTCCCCTGTCCGCAACAGGGGTGCGCACGATGCATGTCTGCGCCTTCGCCCGATCCCTGGGAGGCACCATTGCCATCACGGTGGTGCCCCGGTTGGTCCATGGACTTGCCGGAGGCCGGGACCCGATCCCCGTTGGTGGAGAAATCTGGGGCGACACGCGGTTGGCCCTCCCGCCGGCGCTTTCCGGCTGTCGTCTCCGCAATGTTTTCACCGGGGCGCATCTCGAAGTCCGGGCACTCGGAGGGAACCCCTCCGTGATGCTGGCCGAAGTGCTGGCCGATTTTCCGGTGGCACTTCTGGAAAAGATCGATCCGGACGCCCGGGCCTCAACCCAGGCAACCCACGCTTCATGAACACCACTGCGGCCGGAAATGGCTTCCTCGACGGCATCGCCGTTGGCCTGACAAAACTGCTGACCACCCTGGCGGAACAGATTTTTGGACCGGAGGTCGGTGCACCGCTTTTCGGGAACCTCTCCCGGGCAGACGGGGGTGTCGTCCTCTGCCTGGTCCTTCTGGTGGTGGTGGTCAATGGTCTTGCGGCCTCGTTCCTCAGACGGAAGGTCCGCCAAGCCGAAGGTGGCTCCGAATCGGGTCAATGGAGGGCGATGTTCTGGCGGACCATCGGACGCCCGCTCTACCTCCTCCTCTGGATCCTTGGCGTCGGCATCGCCGCGACCCCCGTGCTGTTGAAGCTCTCGGGCACCGATGGATCCCACCCCGCACGGCTGCTCTTCGACACGCTGTTCAACGCCGGCATTTTTGTCGCGGTTTTCTGGCTGTTCTTCAAATCCACCCATGTCTTGGAAGCCGGTCTTAAAGCATGGGCAGGCAGGACGGAGAGCAAGCTGGACGACCTCGTGGTGCCGCTGCTCGGGCGGAGCCTGCGCGTCATTGTTCCGGTGGTCGGTGTCATCTTCGCCCTGCCGATGATCGGATTGTCCCCGGAATCCGCCGGCGTCCTCGGCAGGGCGAGCAGCATCCTCATCATCGGTGCGGTCGCCTACATCCTGTTCCAGGCGGTCGCCTTGGCGGAGAAGGCCGTGTTGTCCCAATACGACATCAAAGCGGCGGACAACCTCCAGGCGCGCACGGTGTACACGCAGGTTCACGTGCTGGGCAAGACGCTCTCCGTCATCATCGGAATCTTCACTGCGGCGTCCGTGCTGATGCTGTTCGATGAAGTCCGGCGCTTCGGCACAAGCATTCTCGCGTCGGCGGGCGTGCTGGGAATCATCATCGGCTTCGCGGCCCAGCGCACCATCGCGAACCTCTTCGCCGGATTCCAGATCGCCATGACCCAGCCGATCCGGATCGACGACGTCGTCATCGTCGAGGGCGAATGGGGCCGCATCGAGGAGATCAGCCTCACTTACGTGGTGGTGCACATCTGGGATGACCGCCGTCTCATCGTGCCGCTCAGCCATTTCATCGAGAAGCCCTTCCAGAACTGGACGCGGAAATCGGCGGATATCCTCGGGTCCGTGTTTGTGTGGGTTGATTTCACCCTGCCGCTCGCCGAACTGCGGCCGGCGATCGAACAGATTGTGAAGGGGTGCGGTGACTGGGACCGACGCTTCTGGAACCTGCAGGTGACGGAAACAACCGATCGCGCCATGCAACTCCGGGTGCTGGCGACGTCCGCCGACGCCTCCAAGGCATGGAATCTGCGCTGCGAAATCCGTGAGAAACTGATCGCCCATCTCCAGGAGCGGTATCCTCAGGCGCTGCCCAGGGTCCGTGCCTCGTTGGAACCCGGGGTGCCGCCGGCACGGATCTGAACACCCGGGTGGGGTGCCGATCTTCCGCTGCATTCCGCGTCGAATGCCTGTGAAATATCCGGGCTAGTCCTTTCACTCACCGACGGATCGCGTTCTCACCAGTAGTCGCACCGGGCAGCCGACCGGTACGATACCGGGAGTGCTACAACATCCGCCGGGTAACCCCATCGACATGTCTCGTGAAAAACAGCCGGCCGCCTGCTGAGATCCAGCCTCCTCCGCTTACCCCGGGCGTGACCCGCCGGATGGTGCGTCTCCACGCATGCCAGGTATTCCGTGACTTGCTGTCTATCCGCCCGCTCACCCGGCAGGAGTGGCGAATTGTTGAGCAGGATCTTGTGCGATGGTTGGAGAACAATGGCTGGTGACCGACGGTTGCCACCTGATGACGCGAGTGAACAACGAAGATGCAAAGGCGCGAAGGAAGCGGGGGATTAGGGTCTGGCCCGCATGGCCCGAGAGTTGAGGATCAACTGTTACCAGCTCAAGCGACTTGCGGCCACGGCCACCGCTTTGGTGTCGGGACTGACACCGCCGGTCCGTTTCGTGGAGTCCGGGATGAGCGTCCCTGCGGATTCGGCGGGTGCCGAGGTGCTCACAAACCGAGTAAACGGAGTATCTCGTTCACCCGGTCACCGGTGAGAAGGGCGAGCCTCGAAGTCCCGAAGCGCGAGCGCTTCACCTCGACCCGATAGAACGACTCCCCGGACGCAATCCGGATCTCCTTCCAGGTCAGGATTTCGAACTGGGCCGGGTCGGCTGCCCGGAGGACGACGATCAGCATGGCGGTCAGGTGGTTGCTCCGGGTTCGACCCTTGAAAGCTTGCTTGGAGATTTTGGTCTCGCTGTGCTTCTTCCGCTTCCGTTTGAGGGGGGGCGCGTCCTAGCCGTCGATCCACTGCTCGACGTCGGACACTCGGATGCCGGACATCGGCACCTTGAAGTCGTCCCGGAATCGCCCGAGTCGGGATGCCGAATCCTCCAGGTGGCGGTCGCTTCGTCCTGCGGACCGCTCGGCGACCAGGAATTCGTCGATGACTTGGGAAACCGGCGGGGAGGACACGGCGGAAGGGCGGAGCAGGGCATACTCTCGGGCAGTTACCGACAGCGGAATCGCACCGCGGGCCTGCCGGGCTTCCACGTACTCGGCAATCGCGACGTCGATGGGTCCTACAAGACCTTCGAGCAGTTCCTTGGCTCGTTTCTGCGCGAAGGGGGTGGCCTCTGGGAGATCAGCGAGAGAGCGACGCCTGCGAACGGAGCTTCGTCCCACGCAACGACGAAGGTTTCACCGGAGCGGGTGGAGGCGGGGTAAATGGGAGTGAAAACACTGTCTCCGCGAACCATCCGGAGGGGGCCTTTCTTTTTTATTTCTGCCCGGCTTTTGTCCGGTCAGGAGAGACCCCCTCATTTTCCGCGGGAAAGTGGCGGGAGTGGCGGGACTCGAACCCGTAACCTCTGCCGTGACAGGGCAGCGCTCTAACCAATTGAGCTACACCCCCGCGTGAGGCGCGCTTTGTACCGTGCTATTGGCTACGGTCAAAAACATTCTTCAGAATTTTGCGCGCACACGTCGATCTCGCGATTCGACGGCTTCTAAAAAATGGATTCGGGCTGCAGACGCCAAGGAGGTGGGGGTGGGGAACCCCGCTGAAGAAACGTCCCGCAACCCGAATCGGATTCAGAGTAGGAAGGAGGTCCTGGAAGTCAATCCGATGGTCAGAAAATGTTCGGATCACGGCCGCCATTGCACGGGTTTAATGGCTCAGGCCGTGCCTGGCCTACTTGCGGCTGAAAATCCGATTGGCCTCCTCCAGGGTTTCCTTGGAACCGATGTCGTACCAAATGCCGGGAACCGCCCAGGTGAACACGGGTTGCCGGGGATAGAGCCACTGGATGAGCCGACCGGGTTGGTCCGGGTTGTTCCCTTCCGCGACGTACTGACGGATGAGCGGGAGGGTCTTCTTCGGGTAGTAGTAGAGGGCAATGCCGATCTGGGTGGAGGCCGGGTTCGAGGGTTTCTCGACGAAGCTGACGATGCGTCCGGTGCTGTCGACATCGACGACACCGTATTTCTTGGCCTGATCCAGGCTGCCGACGTCGTACACTCCCAGAACGACTTCTTCCCGGGATTTGCAGAAGGTGCCGAAGCCCGCGAGGGACTGGTTGAACAGGTTGTCGCCCGCCACCACGATCAGGTCGTCGTCGAGGTTTTCGCGTTCGAGAACCAGATTGAGATCCCCGATCGCCCCGAGTTTGTTGGAGTCATCGGTGGACCCATCATTCACGATGGTGAACTCGAGCTTGGGCTCCGTGGCCCGGTGTTGGTCGGCCCAGGCCTGAAAGGTGTCGGCGAACTTGGCGTTGGTGACGATGTAGACGCGGTCGATCCCTGGAATTGGAGCCAGGTTCTCAAGGACGTAGTCCACCATGGGCTTGCCGGCGACCTGCAGGAGCGGTTTCGGTTGGGTCAGGGTGAGGGGATACAGTCGGGTGGCGTAGCCGGCGGCGAGGATGAGGACTTTCATGTCAGCGGCGAAACGGTACTGGTGTTTTGGATTCGTGGAAGCGCTTGTTTTGCCTCCGGCTCAGGCTGAGTGGAAGAGTTCCGGGGCGGCCTTGCGGGCAAGGGCCTGCGAGATCTTCAAGGCCTCCTCGGCGGATTCGGCAGCCAGGGCGGCCTCTGCGGCGGCGGTGACTTCGGGAAGGCGGAGTCGACGGAGCAGGAATTTGACCGAGGGGATGGCGGCCGGTGTGGCGCTGAGTTCGTCGATGCCGAGCCCGAGCAGAATGGGGATCACATCGGGATCCCCGGCAGCCTCGCCACAAACACCGACCCAGCGGCCATGTTTCCGGGCGGCAGCGACCGTCAGTTGAATGAGTCGGAGGACGCCCGGATGGGTCGGGGCGAAGAGGGCGGCGACCCGTTCGTTCAGTCGGTCAACGGCAAGCGTGTAGCCGGTGAGATCATTGGTGCCGATGGAAAAGAAGGAGACTTCCCGCGCCAGCGTCTCGGCAATCAGCGCGGCACCGGGAACTTCGATCATCATCCCGACTTCGATCTGTTCATCGAAGGGGATTCCCTCGGAGCGGAGGTCTTCGCGGCATCGCTCCAGGCTGGCGTTGGCTTCGCGGAGTTCCGGGAGACTGGAGATCATGGGGAACATGATCCGCACCTTTCCATGGGCAGAGGCACGCAGGATCGCGCGCAACTGGGCCTGGAACACCTCCGGCAGGGCAAGGCAGATCCGGATCGCTCTCCAGCCCAGAAAGGGGTTCTGCTCGCCGCTCCGGGCCCAAGCCGCTGGAAGCTTGTCGCCGCCAAGATCCAGCGTGCGGATGGTCGCCCCATGGGGGGCGGAGGCTTCGGCGACGCGGCGGTATGCCTCGAATTGTTCGTCCTCCGTGGGGAGATCCCGGCGATTCAGGAAGAGGAACTCACTCCGGAACAGCCCGACCCCATGCGCCCCGCATTGCACCAGTGCGGGGAAATCCTCGATTTGGTCAATGTTGGCGGCGAGGATGATCTCATGGCCATCCAGCGTGACCGCAGGTTGTTCGCGGAGCACGGCCAGACGGTCATCGAGGGCGGCCCGACGTTGTTTGAGTTGGCCGTACTCGAATAGGGTCTGGTCAGTCGGATTGATGCTGAGCGTTCCTCCGTGGCCGTCGATGAGCGCGTACTCACCGGTGCGGACGCGGGAGGTGATGTCACCGAGACCCACGACCGCCGGGATCCCGAGCTTCCGGGCCATGATGGCCGTGTGGCTGGTGGTGCCGCCAGCGTCCGTGGCAAAGCCCAGGACAAGAGTCCGATCGAGCACGGCCGTGGTGCTGGGGGCGAGATCGGGGGCGACGATGATGCAGGGCTCACGGAGGTGCCTGAGATCCTGCTCGGTGGCGCGTCCAAGAAGATGGTCGAGGACCCGCCCGGAGACGTCTCGGATGTCGGCGGCGCGTTCCCGGAGGTATTCGTCACCCAATTCACCGAGGGCCCGGGCAAATTTCTCGGCCACCTGATGATAGGCTGCCTCGCAATTGATATGGTGGTCGCGGATCAATTGGTGGGCCTCGCCCAGCATGGTGGCGTCTTCGAGGACCAGAAGGTGGGCGTCGAAAATGGAGGCTTCGTGGGAACTGATTGCCTCCGTGACCTGCCTCTGGATCTCGAGAAGGTCGCGTCGCGTCTGGGTTACCGCTTCCTGAAGACGCTGGAGTTCCCGGGGCGTCTCCTCCGGGCTGATCTCCCGGCGCAGGATCGTCCGCGCGGCATCGCCGAGCACGATTACCTTGCCATGGGAGACTCCCGAGGAAACGGGGATGCCTCGATACATGCGTTCACCGGTGGGAATGCGGTCGGCCACACGGGGAGACTAGCGACGGGCAAGGGAAGGTGGAATGGGGAAGGTGATCCGCCCTTCAGATGCGGGGAACGATGCCGCGCTTGCCCATTTCGGCCAGCGTCCAAGAGTACTCCGCGGCGAGTTGATCGACGACGGACTGCTGTTTGAGGGCGGCGGGAAGGACTTCCCAAGTGTACGTTTCCATCTCGAAATGGCGGCAGAGGGCGGGTTGCCGCCGGATCTCGTCGAGGACGCCCGTCACGTGATCGGAGGTGGTGGCGAACCCACGGCCTGGGGACGCATGCAATGGGATATGGAAGTGGATTCGCCACTCGACGTCCATCTGCGGTCCCTCCAGCGAAGTGGTCAATGCTTCGTCGAGGTCGGTGTAGCGGATGAGTTCGCCGTCCGGACGTCGTTCGATGACCTGATGAAAGTAAACCGTGTCCAGGAAGCTGCGGAGGGCCTCGCGGGTCTCCGGGGTGGGATGCACGCGCAGGGCGTTGCTCAGGTGAATCTTGGAAATGAGAATTCCCGCGCGACGCAGGCGCCCGAGGGCCTCGGCGGGAGTCTCGAACTCGATGGCGAGGTGGCAGCAGTCGTAATTCACCCCCAGGTGCGCATCCAACCGGAGGTCGCCAGGTCGATCGCTGCGCAGACGTTCGAAGAAGCGGACCGTCTCGTAGGTGGTCTCGAGGTGGCAGCAGGGTTCGGGTTCGAGGCCCAGGTGGAGTTTGCGTCCCGAACGGCGAGCGAGTTGTTCGAGAAAATCGACGCAGGACCAGAGGTTCTCGCGCGCGCTGCGCTCGGCCCGGTCATCCAACCGGAAACCCTTGAACGAGACCGGAACGGTGCTCACGGATCCCTCCACGGCGTCATCCTCCGGGAGCAGTTCGGCCAGGATCTCAAAGAGACGGCGGGTGTAGGCGAGACGCTCGGGTTGGGTCCAGTCGGGCGAGTACACCTGTTCTTTGACCCGCGTGCCGTGGAAGCGTCCGAATGGAAATCCATTGATCGTAAAAACGTAGCAATGGTGGTGCTTCAGCCACCGTTTGAAGGCGGCCAGGACTCCCGGTTGGGCGAGTTCGCGTGAAGCGGCATCTGAGAGCCGGAGCCCGATGGCATAGGGTTGATCCGGGCAGACGCGTTTGCGAACCGCGAGTGTGTGCTTCTCAAGGGCGGCGAAAGTCTCGGGCCAGGATTCTCCCCGGTGGATGTTGGTGCAGTAGGCCAGATGAATGCCGTGCGTGAGACGCATGATCCCTAGTCAAACGCCTCGGCCGTCCTGATGGAAAGAGCGCAATTCATCCGGTCAAAAGACTCCGGGCGCCTGGAACTCGTTGCCCTCCTCGATCACCCGGTGCATCTGACGGAACCACCACGCGGCACGTTCGCGGCTGCAAGGCTTGCGCGAACGCCGCGCGGCGGTCGTGGCCGGCTCCGGCAGGGTGAGGGCGAGTTGAGGTTTGTTGATGCTGCGATTCGCATTCTTCATACGCCCATCCTGGCAGCAGGGGTGGGACAACTGCTGTCCTGGGTTCAGGTTTGAGTCCGGCACGCGACTGGCTAGGGTGCCGGGGTGATCCACCCCCTGCGTCGATGCCTTGTTGGAGGTCTGATTCTGACCCTTTCGCTTCTCCCATTGCTGGGAGCGGAGGAGTTCCGGCAGATCCGACTTTGCAATGGCGCGATCGAAACTCCGTCGCGTTCGAGTCGGTCGGCCCGACCGGCGCAGGCCGAAGATCCACCGGTCAACGGACTTTTCCTGATCCAGTTCGAGGGGCGGTTTGAGGAGGCGTGGCGCGTGGAACTGGCGGCTGCGGGGGTGAAGTTGCTGCATTTCGTGCCGGATGACGCCTTCGTGGCCCGGTTGGAGGGGACCCGGTTGGGGGCTTTGAGAGATCTGGAGTTTGTGCGGTGGAGCGGGCCGATGGAGGCGCGGCACAAGGTGGATTCGCGGGTGATCAAGGCTCTTCGGAAACAACCGGGTGGCCGGGTGACGGTGAAGGCCCTGTTGCGTGCGGAGAGTGGCGGAGTCGCTGAGGCGCTGGCCCGGGTGCGCATGACCGACGTCCGGATCCAGACCAGTCAGTCCCTTGGCCCGGTGGCCACTGGGCAGGTCGGAGCCCGGGATCTGATCGAGTGGGTGCGATCCGGGGAAGTGGTCTGGGTCGAGCCCGCACCGCGGATCCGGATGATGGACGAGGTCGCGACCAAGATCGTCGCAGGTGAGACCTTCGAAACGGGCAGCCTGGCCAGGGTCCATGAGTTGGGTTATGACGGCGACGGGGTGACGGTGGCGGTGGCGGATTCAGGTTTGGACCTCGGGTTCATCGACCTGATGCATCCTGACCTTGATGGGAGGGTGGATGCCTTGTTCGCCTACGACGGTCTGGAGGACGCGAGCGACGAGCATAGTCACGGCACGCATTGTGCCGGAATCGTCGCGGGGAACGCGGCACTCGGTCAGAAGGACGAGGACGGGGCGCTGTTCGGCCTGGGTGTGGCTCCCGGAGCGCACATCGTGGCCCAGCGGATCTTTGATGGGCAGGGCAACTACCGGCCGCCTCCCAGTTTCGAAGCATTGACCCGGGATGCCGTCCGGTCGGGA
The DNA here is from genome assembly GCA_041688515.1 of Verrucomicrobiota bacterium. Lineage (GTDB taxonomy): Bacteria > Verrucomicrobiota > Verrucomicrobiia > Limisphaerales > UBA9464 > UBA6176. The sequence continues at coordinate 14,047 of JBDNHZ010000185.1, read as the reverse complement.
GCTGCGGTTGGCTCCAATTCGTGGGGGGACGACACCCAGGGACGCTACGACCTCAGTGCGGCGGAATTTGATGCGTTGGTGCGTGACGCCGATGCATTGACTCCGGGGGACCAGCAATACGTGCTCGAATTCAGTGCCGGCAACTCGGGACCTGGCGGCCGGACCATCGGGAGTCCCGCGGTCGCCAAAAACGTGATCGCGACCGGAGCCTGCCAGAACAACCGGTACACCTTTGGCATCTACGGAGAAGGCCAGGAGGTCATGGCGGATTTCTCCAGTCGGGGACCCTGTGAAGATGGACGGATCAAGCCGGACGTGGTGGCACCTGGAACGTGGATTGCCTCGTTGAAGTCGCAGGCGGCGGGCGAAGAGAACGCGTGGTCGCCCATCAACGACAACTATCTGTATCAGGGCGGGACCTCCCAGGCGGGGCCGCACGCCAGCGGTGCCTGTGCGGTCTTCATCCAGTGGTACCGTGAAAATCGCGGTGGCGGGACGCCTTCGCCAGCGCTGGTCAAGGCGGCCTTAATCAATTCGGCAGACGACATGGGGACGGCGCTGGTTCCCACCGACCCGGATGATCCGGAGGATCCGGGTGAAGTGGTCGGGGACACGGAACCGGTGCCGAACAACGACGAAGGCTGGGGCCGGATCAACCTTGAAACGTTGATCGATTCGGAGCGGCGATTCGAGATGTTCGACCAGTCGAGGGAACTGGCGACCGCCGACTTCTGGGAGCAGCGGATCGTCGTGGCGGATGGTGAACCCCTGAAGGTGACCTTGGTTTACACCGATGTCCCGGGCCTGCCCGCGGCGATCCCCGCCCTCGTCAACGATCTCGATCTAGAACTCATCTCTCCGTCGGGATTTGTGTATCGGGGCAACGCCTTTGCGGAGGGGGAATCCACCCCGGGCACCCCCCAGGGAGACCGGATCAACAACGTCGAGGCCGTGCATCTGGCGGCACCGCCCGCGGGCGAATGGATCGTGCGGGTGCGTGCGGTCAACGTCGTCCTGGACATCCGGCGTCGATCGGGAGTGCCGACCCAGGATTTTGCCGTGGTGGTCTCCGGGCAACTGCCCGCACCGGGCGAGGGAGTGCTTTCGTGGGATCGGCCGGCCTATCGGGTGCCGTCGGTGGCGACGGTCCGCTTGTTGGACGACGGGCTTCGCGGCGAGACGACGGCCACCGTTCGCATCTTGACGGGGGTTGCAACGAATTCCCTCACGCTGACCCTGCAGCGTGCGGCGGCGGCGAATACCTTCACGGGGGCAGTCCTCCTCGTGAGCGGGCCTGTCGGTTCCGGGCAGTTGCAGGTGCGGGACGGGGACGCCCTGACGGCGGTGTACTCGGATGCGCAGCCGGCCGGCTTACGAGATGCCGTGGCCTGGGTGGATAGCCAACCGCCGGTCGTCACCGGGGTCACTGCCGTGTCCCAATTCGGCAGCGTGGTCGTGAGTTGGTTGGCAAGTGAAGGTGCGTCGTCACGCGTCTACTTCGGGACGACCAACGCGGTGACCCGTGTCGTCGAGGATCTGGCCTACCGGACCCAACCGCGGATGACGTTGCCGTCGTTGGAGGCCGGAACCACCTACTTTTACTCGGTGGTGGTGACGGATCGGGCGGGCAACGTTTCGACCAACGACAATGGCGGATTCTTCTTCCGGGTGGTGGCACCCCGGCCGGCCACGGCGTTGCTGGTGTATTCGCCGGAGGCAATCTTCATCGAGTTGCTGGCGGAGACGCCCTATCCAGGACGGGAGACGTGGACGGATGCCCTCAACGCGCTCGGAGTCGACTACGAGGTCTGGGACACGACCGAACGTGGGACGGCACCGTCGGCGGAGCAATTGAAGCCCTACCGATTGGTGCTCTGGCGGCCGGAGGAATTGCAGGCACCGCCGCCGGGCATCCTGTCCTCCATGGCCGGCTACGTGGCCTCAGGTGGATCCCTCTTCGTGGCGTCATTTGATCTCCTGACCCGGTTGAAAGAACTCAATCAGACCGCGTTCGCGACCCAGACCCTGAGGGTAGCCTCGTTTCAGGAGGATTTTGGGGCGCTCCGGGTGATCTCGGTTGCTGGGGATCCGGTCGGGGCGGGTTCCCGGATCGACCTGGACTACACCGATTTTCCCAGCGGCCTGTTCATCGATCTGCTGGGGATTGTTTGGGAAGATGGGCCCGATCACCTCCAGGTCTCCACCAACGCCGCCCCGATCTTCCTTCAGGAGGACGGGCGGATTGTAGGGCTTCGGTTTCCTCGGACCGGGGACGACAGCGCCGGGCGCGGGGTGTTCCTTTCGTTTGCGCTGGAGGCGTTGCCGGCGTCGGCTGCGGCACCCAACAACCGGACGACGGTGCTCGGCAACACCCTGGAGTTCCTGATGCCTGGCCTGCGGGGTCTGTCCACCCTGGCGTTGAGCAGTGATGCCTACACCGTTCCGGGCTCCGGCGTAATCGAGGTGTCCGATGCCAAGCGTGGGGTGTCCGATGTCGTGGGCGTGAGCCTCGCCAGCACCACCGCGCCCACGCCGGTGACCGTGGAGTGCTTCGCGACTCCGGTGCGTGGAATCTTCCGGGGCCGGTTCGTCCTGCAACCGCCGCAGACGGCCGGTCCCGCGGGGGATCCTCCGCCCGTTCCTGGCGCACCGACGCGGTTGGCGGCGCGGCATGGGGACACTCTGGAGGTTCGCTACGTCGACACTGCCGATCGGACCGTGGTCACCTCGGCTCGGGTAGACACGGTGGCGCCCAGGCTCTCGGCGGTGGGGGTGGACCCTGCCTACAACGAGGCGGTGGTGACCTGGGTGACGGACAAGGCAACGGATGCCCTGGTCCGGTTCGGCGAAGGGGGGGGGGACGAAACCTTCCTTTCGCGTTCGGCCTATTCCGCCGAGTCCGGGGGGGTCCATGAAGTCCTGCTGACCGGGTTGCTGCCCGATCGAAATTACTACTTTATCGTTACCAGCCGCGACTCGGCTGGAAATGTGGGGACGGACAATAACGCGGGGAAGTCCTTCCAATTTCGGACCCTTCGGCCCGTGACCCCGCCCTGGCTCGACGATCTGGAGTCGGGGGACGAGGGCTGGGCGGTCCATAACGACGAATCGATCTTTGTCGACGACGGTGAGGACGAGGGAGGGGGAGGTGGCTTCTCGGCATCTGGTTGGGCTTTCGGCACTCCGACCAATCGTCATGGAGTCGAAGCCCACAGCGGCGAGAATTGCTGGGGGACCAATCTCGGCGGGACGGATGTCGACTTCGCCATCACCGACCTGATTTCACCGGCCGTGAGTCTCGTAGGGGGGAATCGGGCGCGATTGACGTTCTGGCATCAGTTCGATTTTTCAACGCCCGACGATGGAACGGAGGACGAGTTCGGCGACCTGACCATCGAGGCGGCGCAAGTCGCTGTTTCTGCGGATAACGGTGCCAGTTGGCGGCCCTTGTACGCCAATCAGGACGAGACCACCGACGGATGGGTTCAGGAATCCATCGATCTCACGCCCTTCCTCGGGCAGGTCGTGCGGTTCCGATTCAATTACCAGATGTTCAGTTTTACTGCCCGAGACCGCCTGGGTTGGCTGATCGACGACGTCGGCGTAGAACTTGTGTCGGTGGCGGAGAGTGGCTTGGTCGTATCGAACAATCTCGCCCAAGCCCGGTTCGTCGTGAGCGCGGGGACCAATCAGTATGTCGGCGAAGGAACCGTCTGGCGGACCAATCTGCCGGCAGCGGCCTACACCATCGCCTGGGCGCCGGTCCGCTTTCATCAGGCCCCGGCCCCGCAGGCCTTCAGCATCGGCGCTTCGACCAACCCAACGGTCATGAGGGGCCTCTACACCTTTGCCGATGCCAACACCAATGGACTCTCCGACTCCTGGGAGACCCGGTATTTCGGCGGGTTGTTGAACACCCCTCCGACCGGGGACTCCGATGGTGACGGAGCCAGCGATCGAATGGAATTCATGGCGGGAACCGACCCGACCAACCGGTTGTCGGCCTTGGTGCTCTCGCCTCCGCGCGAGTTGCCAAACCGCTTGGTGGAATTGCAATGGCCCACCACTGAAGGACGCGAGTACGTGCTGGAGGTCTCGACCGACCTGGTCGAGTGGAAGCCATTCTCCCTGCCAATCCGCGGGGAGGGCGAGGATCTGGTCGTGACGCTGCCAGCCCTGGACCCCCGGTTAACCTATCTGTTCCGGGTGCGGGTGCAGCCGTAGGCGATCCGATGGATGGGACTGATCGGTCGATCAGACGGATCAGTCCGATCTCCTGCCTTACTTGGCGCCCTGATCGATCCAGGCGCGGATGATGCCGATCTGCTCCTTGCTGAGCGGTTCGCCTTTGCCGTCGGGGGGCATGGCGGCGTCGGGGTCGAGGCGGGCGATCGAGTGGACCAAGGGACTCTTCGCGCTGCTCGCCTTGATCACGGCCTCGCCGTTCTCGCCTCCTTTGAGGGTGGCATCGAGGGTGTCGAGGCGCAGTTTGGCCTTCTGCTTCTCGGTGCCGTGGCATTTCACGCACGACTTTTCGAAGATGGGCAGGATGTCCTTGGTGAAGGTCAGGCCCGTCTTGGTGGAAGCGGGGGGGAGCTTGCTGACGTCGACGTCGGCAGCGGCGAGGGACAGCGCACCCAGAGCAGTGGTCAGCAGGGCGAGAAATACAGTCGGTTTCATGTCAGTTTTCGAATCTTCGGACGCTGCCGAAGGACGGTGAAAGGGTCAAAACATTCAATGCGGACTCGTTGGCCGATCGCTCAGGGGGGCCGGCCTGCCACGCGGGGGGAGATTCATTGAAACGTCCTGAGAGCAGAGCGGGTCGTTCCCCGACAGCCACATTCTGGATTTGGCGTCGTCGGGCGGCACAGGCAGTGCTTAGAAACCTGTTTTACCCCGGGACGCCTGAGCTATCGGTCGCGCCCGGGACGGTTTGCGTTACGGTTCCGAGACGCGCGCGTGACAGTGGGCTGGTTTGTGCCTAAAAGAGCTTCGCTCCAATTGTTTCATGGCCGACGACAAGATGCAGCTTCAGCGATGGGAGCTGAAGTACGTGATTCCCGCGGAAACCGCCTTGGCGGTGCGGGAGTACGTGCGCGCTTATCTGGAGATCGACGAGTATGGCGCCGGCCGCCCGAATCTCTCGTATACCATTCACAACCTCTATCTGGATTCGGATGATCTCGCCATCTACTGGGGCACGATCAATGGCGACAAGAACCGCTACAAATTGCGCCTGCGGTTTTACGAGGACAATCCCAAGGCCCCCATCTTCTTTGAGATCAAGCGTCGGATGAACGACGCGATCATCAAGCAACGCGGCGGGGTCAAGCGCCATGCGGTGGAACCGGTCCTCGCGGGGCAATTTCCGGGGCCGGACGATCTGGTATCGGGAGATGCGCGTCAGTTGGTGGCGATCCAGCGGTTTGTGGAACTGATGACCCGGGACGGTGCGGCACCCACGGCGCACGTGACCTACGAGCGGGAAGCATGGATCAGCCCGGCCGACAACTCGGTCCGGGTCACGATGGATCGAAACGTCTTCATCTCGCCGGAGTTCACCACCCGTTTTACGTCGGCGATGGACGAGCCGTTCCTGGTGTTCGGCAAGTTGGTGATTCTCGAACTGAAGTTCACTGGGCGATTCCCTGATTGGTTCAAGGATTTGGTCCGGGTTTTCAACCTTCGGCAGTGTTCGGCATCAAAGTATGCGGATGGCATCGCCAACATGGGCGAGATGTATTTCTATCGGGCAGGTCTTCGTGTGCCGGACGGTCAGGATCGCTCGGCATCGGAATCCAACAAGCGGGCGCGGCAAGAGCGACTGGGTGGGTTGCTGGCGGATGCCTGACGGGGAGAATTGCGAATGGAATGGATGTTGAGAGGTGATTTTGGTTCGGCGCCCGACGATCTCGTGGGGATGTTGCTGGGCTTGTTGGTGGCCTTCTGTTGCGGCCACGTGGTGGCCTGGATCTACATGATCTGCCACTCCGGGCTCAGCTACTCCCGGTCATTCGTCAATTCCCTGCTGGTCCTCTGCATCATCGTGGCCCTGGTCATGATGGTCATGGCCAATAATCTCCTGATCGCCTTCGGCCTGATGGCCGTGTTCGCGATCGTACGGTTTCGCAACGTCCTACGTGACACCCTCGACACCGCCTACATCCTTGCCAGCATCACGGTCGGGATGGCTGCTGGAACCAAGAAATTCAGTACGGCGGTCATCGGTGCCGGCCTCTTCGCGGTGGTGATGCTGTATCTGCACTGGACCCAGTTTGGCAGCCGTCACCGCTACGACCTCATCCTCAATCTTCATTGGGGGCGGCCACTGGGCGAACTTGCCGACCTGCGGTTGCTGCTCGAGCGGCATGCGCGCCGGGCAGCCATTGCCAGCCAGCGCTCGGCCCAGGGGTACGACGGTGCCGATGTTTCCTACCGACTGCTGCTGCGGGATTCCGGGCGCACGGACGAATTGATCACCGAGCTCAAGGCCTTTCCGGGTGTTTCCCGGGTGACCAGCCTGAAGGCCGAGGACGAATCCGAGGTTTGAATCGATGGAAAAGCTTCCTCCCATCCCCAGTCCGCCAGGTACCGCATTCCGCGAGTTCCGGATTGGGGTGCTGCCCTATTTGGCGTTCTTCTTGGCGGTGGCGCTCACCGCGGTTGCTTGGCGGAATTATGCCGGCCCCTCTGCCCTGGTGGGGGAGGTCGAGATGGTCCGGACCATCGTCAGTGCCTCCCAACCCTCCCGGCTGACCCTGCTGAAGGTGGCCACGCTGGACCGCGTCACCACCGGGCAGCCGGTTGCGGAGTTGGTGGCGGCCGACCCGCGCTATCTGGAGGCTCAGGCAGCACTTTCGCGTGCCCGGTTGGAGTTTGTGCGCGTCACCGTTGAACCCAAGATTCGGCGCGAAAACAATCAGATCAACTTCACGCAACTGCGCTTCGATTGGCTGCGGGCGCGTGTGGAATTGGCGACTTTTCGTGCCCAGCTCGCCTTCGCCGAGTCGGAGACCGACCGGGTCACCCGACTGTCCCGGATCACCAACGGGACTCCTTTCGTCAGCGCCCGGGACCTTCAGTTGGCGCAGCGGGATCTCGATTCCCTGCGGGCCCAGATCCTCGAGCAGGGGCGACTGGTCGACGAAATCTCCTCGACGATCGATAAGCTGGCCCCAGACGACAAGAAGCTCGACGAAGAACTGCCGGCGTCCATCCGGGCGGCACTTGCCGTCGAACAGAAAGCTCTGGAATCCATCGAGGCCCAGCTCAATCCCACGGTGCTCCTCGCTCCAATCGATGGATTCGTGAGCATGGTGCACCGTCGGGCGGGTGAATCGGTCCTTCCGGGTGAACCGATCCTGACCATCAGCGGAACCCGTGCGGAAAAGATCGTGGCCTTCCTCCGACAGCCGGTGCGGATGGACGCCCGAGTGGGCATGGCGGTGGAGATCCGTTCGAGGTCGCATCAACGCGGCAGCGCGATGGGGCAGGTTCTCCAAGTGGGCGGTCAGATGGAGCCGATCCTGGCCGAGTTGATGCCCCTGCGTCCCGGAGGGACTTCCGTCCTCGAGTACGGACTCCCGATCCTGGTCAGCGTGCCGCCCGAGTTGGGCCTGATCCCCGGGGAGATCGTTGATCTGCGTCCTGGGGAGTGATCGCCAGACCCGTTTTTGGAGGGACGAGTTCCACCATCCCTATCGCTGCGAAGCTCCGGGCTCGCGAAGATCTTCCCTCTGGCACGCGACTCCCGGGGGCAGTTTCAAGAAGCGCCCCTTGCGCGGAGTCCTTTCCTTGCCGCGCTGAGCAGAAATGGGATAGGTCCTGCGGCACCTCATATGCGTTTGCCAACCACGTTGTCGTCTTCCCTCCAGGACGGAATTCCTTCCAATCCAGACCTCCAGCCTCGATGACCCCCGATCTCGATGGGGGGTCTGCCTTGAGGGAGTCGGCAAGCCGTATGTGCTGATCTGCCAGAAATCCTCTGACCTGTATTGGCCTTGGGATTCTTCGCGCGAGCGGGTTCAGGCGGCGTTCCGGCATGCCGAACGGGTTTACTTCGTCTCGCATCACAATCGATTGCTGACGGAAGAGCACCTGGCGATGTCGCTGCCGCAGGCGGAAGTGATCTTCAACCCCTTCATGGTTCAAGTCGCGGGCCCACTCGATTGGCCTGACTCCGAGGGTTCACCCTGGCGCCTAGCTTGTGTGGGGCGGTTGTACCCGTCCGAGAAAGGGCAGGATTGGTTGCTGCGGGTCCTATCGCGACCCAAGTGGCGGGAGCGGGATCTGGAGGTGAGCTTCTTTGGTTCCGGGGTGTATGGGCAGGGATTGGAGGAGATGGCCGAGTACCTCCGGTTGGAGAAGGTCCGGTTTTGCCTCGGACATCAAGCAGGTCTGGCTTGGGTATCATGGACTGGTGTTGCCTTCGAGGGCAGAGGGACTTCCGCTGGCACTGGTGGCAGCGATGATGTGCGGACGGTTTGGGATCGTGGGTGACGCCGGGGGCTCCCGCGAACTCCTGACGGACGGTGTCACTGGATTCCTCTCGAAGGCGGCGACGGAAGATTCTCTCGACGATGCCATGGAGCGCGCCTGGGCACGTCGAGCGGAGTGGAAGCAGATCGGATTGCTCGCGTCGATGGCCATCCGGCGAGCGGTTCCCGCAGACCCCTGTGGCGAATTTGCCACCCGACTGGAGACTCTGATGAGCGAGCAAAGGGCCCGCGGGATCACGGGTGCCGTTCGCCAACCCCCGCTCTCCGCGGATCCCTTCCAGGCATCTTCCTGAATCCTCATTCAAGATGAATCCTCGCCCAGGAATCAGTGCGGGAACGGTCGTAGCGTCGCCGGAGCCGGCGTTCTGGGCGCAGGTGGCCCGTGTCTCCCGCGCCAGCGACTGGTGGGAACACAAGATTCCGTGCGTGTTGGCAGTGGTCTACGCCACGGCCTACCGGCATTCGATGCCGATGGTGGAGCTCTTCCCCCTGATCGTTGGAGTGATGTTCGCGCTCGTCGCTGCCGCCGCCTATGTGAGCGTGATCAATGATCTGACGGACGAAGCGGATGACCTTCGGGCGGGTAAGGCCAACCGACTTGCCGGGCGTTCCCGCTGGTTCAAGGGGACGGCGCTGGGACTCTGTCTGGCGCTGGGCTGCGTCGCGATCTGGCTTCTGCGGACGCATCCCGCAGCACTTCTGCTCTATGCGGGGAACTGGTTGGCTTTCACCTTGTACTCGGTTCGGCCATTCCGGCTGAAGCACCGGGGAATCGCGGGCGTGCTGGCCGACGCCTCCGGAGGGCAGTGTTTGCCGGCGTTGTGGGCCGCGTTCTGGGTGGCGGACGCCGCCGGGCAACGGTGGCCGGCGTTCTGGTTGCCCCTGGGCCTGTGGTCGCTGGCACTGGGGTTGCGCAGCATCCTGCTCCACCAGATGACCGATTTGGAGGAGGATCGGGTCGTCGGGGGCCGGACGTTGGCCGTACGATGGGGACCCGAGCGGGTTCGGAAGCTGGTTGCCTTTGGGACCCTCCCCATCGAACTGGCCTCCTTCGGATGGCTGGTCCACCAGACTGGGGCTCGATGGGCCTGGCCGCTTTTGCTGATGGAGGGTGCATTCCTTTGGCTCCGGTATCGCCTCGACGGATTGCGACCGTTCCTGGTCCAACCTGAAGCCCGCGGTTCGGCGCTGTTGTACGAATATCATCAGGTGCTGTTCCCGTTGACCTTCATCCTGGCGCTGGCGGGCCGCGAACCTCTGGCCTTGCTGCTGATCCCAATGCATGCCGTGCTTTTCCCCCGGTGTGCGCGACGTCGCTGGGACGAAATCTGGGGCTGGAGTCGCCGGATCCTCGGGGCCCTTCGTCGACGGTTGTTGGCAGGGAACCGGGCATAGAAAAATTTGGGATGCCGAACTTATTTCACCCAGTGCGGGGCACGATATCGGCGCTGATGCGCCGGTCGTCGTGGTTTCGCGACACGGCGCTGGGTTGGACCAACGCCGTGCACCGTCGGGTTCCGGTCTGGGACAGCCCTGTGAACGCCTCGCGATTGGGAGAGGCCGGCAGCCGTCGCTTCCTGCAGCAATGCTTCCGTCGGAAATCGCGGGTGGCCAGTCCCGGCGCGGGACTGATTCCCTACTCACTTCATGGGGCGAGCTCTTACACAAACCCCTACCCGGCCTACGCGGCCCTCCGGGAACACGCGCCGGTTTCCTTTGATCCCGTGGGCGGCTGTTGGCTGGTGATGAGGCACAATCTGGTCACCGCGGCCCTCAAACGACCCAACGCGTTCAGCAACGAGTATTCGGCAGCTTTTGATCCGTTCCTGGCGGGCTCGTCCCCGTCCCAGCACGTGCTCTTTCGCCAGGCCGTCTCTCCGGTCTTCTCGTCGTTTGAACCTGCCGCCATCGAGGCCTTCGCGCGGGCATGGATGGAAGGCTTCATCAGCCGGACGCGGGCGGCGGGAAGGTTCGAAGTCGTGCGACACCTGTCCGTGCCGTTGCCCCGGGCCTTCACGGCGCAATTGCTGGGGTTGACGGAGGCGGAAACCGCCTCGGTGGTCCGCGTGCTTTCCCCGAATCGTGCGGAGATGACCGCGGTGCTCGCGGCGGTGGGTGAGGTCCTCTCGGCAGTGCTGGATGAAGTCGAGAAGCAGCCGCGTCCGGGATTGTGCAGTCAGTGGATTCATGCGCCGGAGGCGGAGCGACTGCCGCGCCTGGCCATCTTCCATCTGGTTCGTCATCTCTGGTTCGCCGGAACTTCGACCCTTAGCATGCTGATTCCGTCCGCTCTGTTGTTGGGCTTCCGCAATCCGGAAGCGATGGCCGCAGTGCGCAGCAACCCGTCCCGGATGCCGGCCTTCGTGTCCGAGATCCTCCGCCTCGAGTCCCCAACGCAATGGGTGCCGAGGAAGGCTGTGGAAGCGATCGAACTCGACGGTGTTCCAATCCCCGCGGGAGCTTTGGTCAAGTTTCACCTCGCTTCGGCGAACCGCGATCCGGCGCGGTTTCCGGATCCCGATGTCCTTCGGCTCGAGCGACCGCCCCACGCCCACCTGGCGTTCGGAGTGGGGGGTCATTTCTGTCTGGGTGCGGCCATCGCCCGAACCCTGGCGGCGGTGGCGCTTGAAGGCGTGCTGACGGCGTTTCCCCAGTTGAAGCTGATGGAGGAGCCCGACGCCCTGACGTACGAGTCGAGCGACCTCTTCCGTGCCGTGCGCCGGGTTCAACTGGAGTTGGGATGAGCCCGGCCCAGAGACAACGAGTCGATCGCGCCATCGCCCTCGGGGTGGACTTTCTGCGACGCAGCCAACTGCCCCACGGAGAACTCCGTTGCTGGGTGTCGAACGATCCCACCTTTCGGACGGCCCGGCAGTTCGACAGTTCGGTTTTCGCCGCGGCACAAGTGGGGCACTCGTTGCGGTGGGTCCCGGCTCACGGAGCCCAGGAGGTGGTGCGAGGGGTGGAGGCGTCGCGTTTCCAGACAATGTTCCCGCGCTGCTGGGGAATCGCGATTCCTCAGGCAGATTCTACACCTGGATTGTCCCGCGTCCCCGCCATCTCGGATGGCCGCAGTCGTGGCCCGCATTGGCGCGGATCGTTCGGCATCGGCGTCGGGTGAATGAATTCTTCCGCACGGGACAGGCCCGGGCGCCGGATGTGGACGGGGTCGTGAATGCCAACGTGCTCTTGTATCTGGGGGAAGGTCCGGACACGAGGGGAGCCGTGGACTTCCTATGCAAGATCCTTCGCGGGCGGGAAGAGTCGACCTGCGATCGTTGGTATCACAGTCGGTTTGCCGTGTACTACGCGGTGGCGCGGTGCCTGGCGGCCGGAGTCAAGGGGTTGGCGGGCGAGGCGTCGGAACTTATGGATCGCCTCCGCGGGGCGGGGTCCGTTGAGGGTCTATTCGGGGAGGGTCTCTGCGACACGGCGCAGGCCGTTGCCAGCCTGCGCATGCTCGGAGCTACGCCACGCGAAGTCGGGAGGGGCGTGGAGTTCCTTCTCGGACAGCAGCAACCCGATGGAAGCTGGGCGGCCGAGCGGGTCTACTACGGAGGTCGCAACGAAGAACTCGGCTGGGGATCCGAGGAGATCACCACCGGCTACTGCCTGGAGGCACTGAGCCGGGCCTTGGGTTGACCCGTCGGATCAACGGGCAATCTCGAAGGCCAGGTCGTACTCGTCGGTCCTCTTCTTGCCCGTGACTCGCGGCTTGCCGTTGTCATCCTTCCGGTCCGGCCCGATGGAATGGATCCGGTAGCCGGTCGCGAGGACCGAGTACCGCAATGGCTTTCCATCGAAGGGATCCAGGGGGATTTCGGGGAGAAGAGCCGGGATCAGGGTTGCGAGACTCGCTGGGGGTTGTTCTTGATGCTGACGAGAGTGACGTTCGATGGCGAGGGCCGTCAGGAGGATCCGCAGGTGCGCCTGATCCTCGGCGTTGCGGGTGGCGGAATTCATCAAGGCAGGAAGCAGCATCTGGCTGAAGATCTTGGTTCGGTTGTGCAATCCGGTGCGTTGATCCAGTTCCTGTTGGAGACGATGGGCAGCGTCGAGAGACGCCGGGTAGGGTTGAGAGGTGGAATCGATGAAATCGCCCATGAACCGTAGGTAGTAGGCCTCATCCGCTGCGGCGAGTCCGGAGGCGCGATAGAGGCCGATGCCGATGCTGGGCCAGGCGCTGGATCCCCCCGAAGGACCGCCGATCCCGACCAGTGCGGACGGGGGGCCGGTGAACGCGCCCAATCCGCAGGCAAGCTCCCCGACCAAGGCCCGCTGCAGCACGTGGGTCGCGGCGATCGTTCGGATCTGGGCCGCGTAGCCCGCCAACTCGGCGTCGGTGAAGCGGACCCGTGCGATGCAATCCCGGGTCGCCCGAAGACCGATCTCGTCGGCGGCGAAGCCCACGAGGGCGGAGATGAGCAGGGGTTCTTCGAGGATCGACTGGCGAACGCGCAGGAGATCCTGAAGGGCTTCCATGGACTCGGCTGAACTTCCCTCCTCGGCGGCAACGACCGCCCGGGTGGCACAGGCGCGGGCGAGTTGCTTAATCTGACTCAGGTGGGGCAGCAGGGTGATGAATCCCTGGTTCAGATTGATCGGAGCGCGTGAGCGGGTGCGATTCCGGGCTTCGGCCAGGATACCCCAGACCTCCGCGTTGGCGTCCACGGCTGCTTTCCACTGGGCCAACACGTCCGGGGCGACCGGCGACGCGAGGGCTGGTTCCGTCGAATTGGCGCCGCTGTACGGCACCACGCTGTTGCTTTTGCCGCCGGGCAACCTCACGGATCCCGCGGCCCGCAGGATGGGACCGGAAAGATTCTCGGCTGGGGGAACCGCGGCATACCAGCGGTCGAGTTCGGCTGGGTTGGTGGGAAACCCGGCGGCTCGGAGCCGATCCAGCACGCGATTGCCCCGGCTGGCGTTGAACCACTGCCAAAGGGCAAGCGCTCCGATCACGAGCAATAGGAGGTAACGCTTTCGCCAGAAGCGCCGCGAGCCCGGGGCAGGGACAGGGGTGGACATCGGAGGGATTCGACGCGGAACTCGCCGATGCGTCACGGTGGAAGTGTTCGCCGGGCAGGACTCGGCCGCTCCGGAGGGACAAGTCCCACGAGGCCCGATGAAGGACTTCCGGAGATTCGGACTCGCGGAGCTCGTCCTTCCATTGCTCCGCGGCGGGTGCGTGGGTCAGGATCGGGCCGTGAATCGAAGACTGAAACTGGGCATCGTCGGGACGGGATTCATCGCCGACGTCATTGCTCATTCCCTCCGTGAATCGGATTCGGTGGAGTTGGTCGCGGTCGCGAGCCGGCGCGCGGAGATGGCGGCGGCCTTTGCCGACAAGCATGGGGGCGTGCGGGTGTTTGGGACTTGGCGCGAACTGGTGGAGTCGGAGTCCGTGGAGGCGGTGTACATCTCGACGCCCACCGTGGCCCGCGAAGAAATCGCCGTGGCAGCGGCGTTGTGCGGGAAACATGTCCTGGCCGAAAAACCCTTCGTGGATCTGCCGTCGCTTCAACGGATCACCCGGGCCTGTGCGGCCG
>JBDNHZ010000184.1:0-7290 GCA_041688515.1 Verrucomicrobiota bacterium | reverse complement strand
TTCAAGGGCGATGCCGCACGGGCCGCCAAGGTTTACGCCGGCGTGCACCCCTTGCACGGCGAAGATGTGGCGGAGGCAATGGTCTGGATGGCGTCGCGTCCGGCGCACGTGTGCATCGACGAAATGGTGATCAAACCGACCGACCAGGCCGCCATCCACAAGGTGTACCGACGGTGATCGCGGGCGTTCCCGCCCGCTTCCTTCTCCGTGCCTGCTGGAAGAATGCGCCTCGTTCCCTCGGCACCCGCAGGAGACTCGGTTTTCCATTCGAACGTGCCCCGGCCCACGCGCGTTCCCCAGCACCCAGACCAGAGTTCGATCGAACGGGAACCGTGTCATGATGCGCCTTCGCCGGGACGCCTCTGAACTTAGGGCTTGGCACTGCTCAGGCGGGTGCGAGGTTGCTCCGTCGAAGTGAATCACAGTCGAATTCTTGAAAGGAAATTCCATGCCGGCGATGCACGAAATTGAGTACGAGATCCACGGGGACGACATGCAGTTCGTTGAGGTGATTCTGGATCCGATGGAGGCGGTCGTGGCCGAGGCGGGCGGCATGATGTACATGGAGGATGGGATCGAGATGGAGACCATCTTCGGCGACGGATCCCAACAGGCCTCGGGAATCATGGGCATGCTGACGGGCGGCGTGAAACGCCTGCTGACCGGGGAAAGCCTGTTCATGACGCTCTTTCACAATCGATCGTCGCGACGGGTCAAGGCCGCCTTTGGTGCGCCCTATCCGGGAAAGATCATCCCGATCCATCTCGCGCAGTTGGGGGGGGAAGTAATCATGCAGAAGGACTCCTTCCTCTGCGCCGCGCGCGGGGTTGCCGTGGGAATTGCCTTCAACAAGAAGCTTGGGGTGGGCCTGTTCGGCGGTGAGGGTTTCATCATGCAACGGTTGCAGGGCGATGGCTGGGCCTTCATCCACGCCGGCGGCACGTTGCTCACTCGCGACCTCGCTCCCGGCGAGACGCTGCGGGTCGATACCGGTTGTGTGGTGGGATTCAGTCCCGGGGTCGAGTTCGACATCCAGTACGTCGGCAAGATCAAATCGGCGTGGTTCGGCGGCGAGGGTCTGTTCTTTGCCACCCTGCGCGGACCCGGCCGGGTCTGGCTCCAATCGCTGCCTTTCAGCCGACTGGCCGATCGTATTTACGCGGCGGCACCCCAGAATGGCGGACGTGGCCGCGGCGAAGGTTCGATCCTGGGCGGTCTGTTGGACGGGGATAACTGACGCGGCGTGTCCGGGCAGGCCGAAGTTGCGCCCGAGCGCGACTTGGTAGTGTCCCCGCACGGTCTGGAGTGCGCCTCGTTACCTCGGCACCTACCCGTGGGAGACATCGGGAGACTCTGACTTCCTGGAGGGCTCCACTAGACCGTGAACGTTGCCCGCCCGACGGATCGGCGGCAGCCTCAGGATGCGCTCGGCGCGCTGGGGGCAGCAACGCCCGGGACACTCTTGGGCTTCGACGGAGCGGGTTTCGGCCCACTGCGGAAGCTGGTCCACTTGGCCTGCGGGATGATCCAGCCGGCTAGCAGAAGCAGGATCTGGCTGGTGGCAAAGGCCAGCAGCCACCAGAAGGCAGCGCTCATGAAGCCGTAGGAGTGAAGGCCGATCCCCAGCATGTTGGTTCCGAACCAGGACCAACTGGTGACGATGTTGCCGACAATGGCCAGCAGGTGCAGGCCGCGTTCCTTCACCATGCCCCCCCAGCGCACGTGCAGGATGAGGGCGTTCCAGAGGACGATGATCAGGGCCCCGTTTTCCTTCGGATCCCAGCCCCAGAAACGTCCCCAGGACTGGTCGGCCCAGACGCCCCCGAGCACCGTTCCAACGAAGCTGGCCAGCGTGGCGAAACACAGGATGCCGTAAACCATCCGGGTCAGGCCCTTGGCCATGGCGGAGTCGAGGACACGGGTGAAGAGACCGAGCACCACATACAGGACCGCCAGGAACCCGGCGACGTAGGTGGCGGCATATCCCAGGGTCACGATCACCACGTGCGTCGCGAGCCAGAAGTTGGTGTCGAGAACCGCCTGCATCATCTCGAGTGTATCGCCGCCCAGCGCGAGGTTGTGGGCCACGATGAGCGTGGTGAACCCGATCACGCCGGCGACGGCGAGACCGATGGCATTGCGCCAGATCCGTTCCAGCAGCAGACCGAGACCGACCGCGCCCCAGCCGATGAAGATGGCCGAGCTGTAGAGGTTGGTGACGGGCGGACGACCCTCCAGTCCCATGCGGGTGAGGATGGCGGCGGTGTGGACGACGAAGGCGAGAACCACGAGCCAAAGGGCGGTCTGCCGGGTCCACTCCTGGAAGCTGAACCAGAAGGCGGCGGCGAAAAGGAAGGCGATGGCGTAGATCGTCATCGTCTTCATGAAGGGTTCAAAATCGTTGTAGGCCTGCTCCCGCGCCGTCTTGCGCATCTCAGTGGCGAAAGTGCCGGTCAGCTCCCGGGTTCGGGCGGCCACGAGTTGATTGAACTCCGCCACCTTCCCGCTTCGATACGCTTCGGTCATCGCGGCGAACCCGGCGACGGCCGGGTGCAGCTTGCCGGTGCCGGCTTGCGAGATCAGGTCGCGGTACTCCGCGTCCGAGAGGGATTCCTGTCCCATGAGCTGGCGGAGCAACCGGGGATTGATGCCCGGTTCGAACAGGGCGTCCCCGACCTTCATCCACTGGTCGCGGGCAAGCTCCGGATGATGCGGCGGAACGATCAGCGGTGCGCGCATCGAGGTGAGCGGCATGTAACGCTGGCAGTAGTCGAGGACGGCGATCAGGGCGTTGGTGTCGAAGGGGCGACCGGCGAGACGATCGCGAAGGGCGGCGGTGCCGGCGGGGATGGCCGCCTGGTAGGCGGTGAGTTCGGCGAGGAAGTTGGTGGTGTTGGGCGGTTGGAGCGCGGCCTGCATCATGGCGTACAGGCCCATGGAATCGCGAAGCTTCATAACCGCCCGATCGTAGGCCGAGTGTTTAGAAGCGTCCCTTGGAGCCTTCTCCGACTGCTCCTGCACCACCTGCCACGACTCGAAAATCTGGTTCCAGGAGTAGTGCTTGCCGTCCTCGCCCAGACGCTCGTCGGCATCCATCGCCAGCTTGAGTTGTCCCTTGAGATCGGGGTGATCAATCCGGAACGCCTTTCGCGTATTCGCCACGCCCGGGTTCATCATCACTTCGACCGCCCATTCGGTGGCGGACAGGGTGCGCTTCTCCTTCGCATCGCGCAGGGACTGCTTGTTGCGGATCTGGAGGAGCGTGTTTCGCGCCAGGGAATCGACCGGTTGCAACCTTCCGTTGAACACCACCGGCAACCGGCCGAACTCGTGGTAGGCGTAGGTGGCGTCCTTGGGCGAACGCAGCGCGCTGAGCATCCAGACGGCGGCAATGGCGGCAACAATCCAAGGGAGACGTTTCATGGAAGCAGGGGTCAGAGGGGTCAGGCGAGGGCGGCGGTGGCACCCGGGGCGGAGCCGGCGGATTTGCGGGCGATGAACCCAACCAGATGGATGAGGAACTGGATCAACATGCCCGCCCCGACGATCGCGCAACCGAAGTACGGGGTGAGCCAGGAGGGATTCTTCACGACCTGCAGGACCGTGGCCCGGGCCTGGGGATCCACTTCATCGAAGCTCGCCTGAAAATAGGTCAGCCCGGCGTAGCGCAGCGGGTTGTTCATGTAGATGTCGATCTCCCGGGGGCCACCCGCGGCTCCATCGGTCAGCCGGACCCGACTCCGGAAATCCTTCGGTTTGTCCGTGCCGATGTACTTGTCGTGTTTGAAGGAGAGAAGGGACAGCGCGTACGGCGTGTAGTAACGCGTGGGCCGCAGGGCGATCTGGTAGCTTCGACCCTTGGCGGTGAAACTCTGGGGCTGGGCAAGCGTGGTGCCGAGAGAGGAGGCCAACTCGGGGCCGAGACTGCGGCCAAACTGACGTTCGATGGCGATGCGCAATGCTTCGTCGCTGGCGTAGGGACTGACGACCCAGGGTTGAGCCGTCGAGGCGTTGGGCTCGACCACCTCGACCAGCGCGAAGGGAATGTTCCGTCCGTCCATCGTCTTGGTGGGTGCCTCCGGCGTGAAGGTGAAGCGGGTGGCAATGCCGCTGGGCGCCTGCGGTTCCCCCCCGCTGCGCGGCCCCCGCGGTTGCAGATCCGAATTGGACGCGTACTGCTTGATCCGGATGAGGAAGGGAAGCTGGGGATGAGAAAGCTCACCGCCCCGGGCCACCAGTCCTTCTGGGAACGAGAAGACCCGGTCCTGCATCGGGTCGGTCGTGTCGATCACCACGAACTCGTTCTCGCGGTGGCTCTCGGAGAACTGCTTGGTCTCGCCTTCGGTCAACCGCAGGTAGCTCTCCACCGCGAACATGTCGGTGGCCAATTGTCCGACCAACAGGAGGATGACCCCGACGTGGGTCAGCATGATTCCCGACTTTCTCCAGGTGAACTTGAAGCGCTTCCAGTGGGCGGCCAGCAGGTTGATCAGAAGCGACGTCCCCAGCAGGTATCCGCCTGGCATCGGTAGGTGGAACCAGGACCCGGCCGAGGGTTGCCAGGTCGTGACCCAGCTCTTGAAATAACGCGTTTGAGCCTCGTACAGGCCGTCACTCACCTGTCCCAACGTCCCGAAGAACACCAGCGCGATACTCATCGCCAACAACACCACCGTGAGGCGGAGTGACGAGAGGAATGAAAAGGCCCGACGCAGCATGTGCGCCATCATAGACGTTGTTCCCGCGCTGCGCATTCCCGGAATTTTTCGACTTGGAGGGGCGAGCCCTTGGAGGGACGAGTTCCACGAGTCCTAAACCTCCGCAGGAACCGGCCACTCGCCCTTCACACCCGGGACCGACACCGCCCCGACCCACGGACGGAGTCCCATCCCATCGGTGAATGAATGAACTGCTGTTTTTGGGTTCGCTCCCTTCGGGACCGCGGCGGGGGCGATCTCCGCGAGCCGGCGAACCCCGGCACCCGGAGGCCACGGACTCGCAGAGCTCGTCCCTCCAAGAAGCTCGGCCTGGCGATCATTTCAGGGTCGAGAGGAATTCGAGCAGGTCGCGCAGGGAGCGGGGGCCGAGGATTTCCGCCAACCCGGTGGGCATGGCGGAACGGCCGCGTTCGCGGGACCGGATCCGGGCCTTGTCCAGGTCCTGACGGGTGCCGTCGGGAAGGCGGAGGCTCAGTTGTTGGGCGGTTTCGCCGATGGCGATTCCCGCCACCGTCTCGGCATCGTCGAGGGTGACCAGAACGGTCTCGTATCCGGGCGCCAGTTGGAGATCCGGGGTGACGATGGACGCGAGCAGGGCCATTCGATCGAGGCGAGTGGCAACGGTAGAGAGTTCGGGGCCCACTTCTCCACCCCGGCCGTAAAGCTTGTGACAGCGGATACACTCGACCTCGGGACGGTTGAACACGGCCCGGCCAGCGGCGGCGGATCCGCCTTCCAAGGCAACCCGGTAGGGAGCGAGATCATTGGTCCCGACGGCGGCCCGGTAGGCCGCCGTCTTCTGAGCCAATGCCGCGGAGGGTTGAGTGGCCGCCGCCTCCAGGACATCGAGGTGCAACGGCAGGGGCGCCGTGCCCGCCAGAAGTCGATCCATCCATTCCCCTCGCAACGCGATGGAGTCCGGGACCTCCAATCGCGCCAGGGCGGCCAAGGCGGCCTGTTGATCGGAGATCGTTCCCTTCTCCAGGACCCGACGCAGGCGCGGGAGGGCATCGGGACCACTGGCGCGGGAGGCGAGTCGGAGGGCTACCGCGCGGACGGCGGGGTCGGCGTCGTCGGGAAGCCGATCGAGAAGCGCGCCCAGCGTGGGTGCGCCGAGTTGGGCCAGTGATTCCAGAGCGGCGATGCGTGATCGGGCGGAGAACTGGGTGCCGCCGGCCAAGGCCGCGAGCGCCGTGTCCGCGCTCCGGATCTGTAACACGCCGGCGGTGACGGCGGCTTCGGCAAGGATCGATTCGGGGCCGTCGTTCAGCAGTTTGCCGAGGCTGGGTTCGAGCGCCGCGGCGGGAATCTCTCGGTCGCGGGGCAGGGGCAGCGGACGCCAGAGGCCGGTGATCCGGTCGCGCCCGGCATTGCCAGGCCAGGCGGCCAGCGCGGCGAGGGCATCGACCCGGATCGCCTCGGCGAGTTGTGGCGCGGTGGCGATGGCGACGAGGCGTTGGGCGGATCCGGCGGAGCCAACGCGAAGGCAGGCGTTCACGACGCGGCGGGCGAAGGCGTTCTCGGTCAACCGTTCCATCGGGACCTGCGCCAGATCAGGAAGGGCGGACGCGATGGGAACATCGTGAATGGCCCGGGCCGCCTCGGCGCGGACCCGCGGTTCGGGATCGGTCAGGAAGCGGGAGACCTCGGTCCGTTCGAGTCGGCGCAGGGCAACCACCACCGCGAGTCGCACCGCGGGACTGGGGTCGGAACCGAGCCGCGCGAGGGTGATGGCATCGGCGCTGCCGAGGAGTCCCATGACTGCGGCGTGGCGGAGGAAGGGATCTTGGTCGGCATTCGAGCGGAGCACGGTGACGAGCGCGGGCACGGCCGCGGCATTGCCGATCTGACCGAGGGCCTGGGCGGCTTCGCGGCGGACGCCGGCATCGGGGTCGGCCGTGGCGGTGATCAGGGGTTGAACGGCGGCCATCGGACGGAGCTCGCCGAGGACCGTGGCCGCCGTGGCCCGGATCCCCGGATGGACATCGCCCAGCAGGGGAATCACCGGTGCGATGGCCCGGGCGGGGTCGATTCCTCCCTGGCGTTGCGCATGGCGGGCGATCTGACCGAGGGCCCACGCCGCGTGACGGCGGGTGGAGACGGGGTTGGTGCTGGAAACCGCGGAGGAAAGAACGGCGAACGAGGCGCTGCCCCGGTCGGCGAGTTCGAACTGCGCTCCCTGACGGATCCTGCGGTCGGCATGTGCCAGCAGGGTGACAAGTTCGTCCAGGGTCCGGTTGCGGAAGCCGGCCTTCAGCAGGGCGGTCGGGGCGGGAGAATTCGGGCGGACCTCCGAAGTCGGTGGGAGCAGACGATGGATCCGGCCACGGGCCGCCGGTTCCCAGCCATCGGTCCAGTCCAGCACCCACACCGCGCCGTCGGGTCCGAAGGCGATGTCGGTGGCGTTGATGCCCCCGAGCCATTGGGTTCGATCGACCACCTTGAATCCGGCACCCTCGGATTGAACGCGGAAGCGCCAGACCAGACTGTCGTTGGAGGAACCCCGGAAGTCGGTGAGGAGGAAGTTGCCGTCCCAGGACGGGTCGAGACCGGTGCCGGGGTAGAAGGCATT
>JBDNHZ010000183.1:0-3788 GCA_041688515.1 Verrucomicrobiota bacterium | reverse complement strand
GTCGGATCCGACTCGACCCGCACATCCCTGGCCCGCTCATCAAAATCGATGAAGGCCCGGTTCGCGCCGCGCAGCAGACTGACGAAATGATCCAGGCAATGGCGGTAGTGGCCCCCGATGGATCCGTTGAGGACGGTGGCGACCCGCAGCGCGTACGTTTCCGGGGTCAGGCCTCCGAGGAGGCTCTCACCCTGCTTGAGGAGGATGTCAGCGGCGGCAAGGATGCGTTGCGCTGAATCCGTTGCCTCGGAACTGATCCCGGCCGTATCACTTTGAAATGGAATTGAGTCGGCAGTCATGGCTTCCAGAGTCTTGGGTCGCAGGCTCGACGTGGACCTTACAGGAGATCGGTTGAATCTTCGGCCCCAGACAAACCCCACCGTGCGCGTGTCCGATCCGGAAGTGTCGCCAGATCGAGGACTGTCAGGAAGTCGATGGTGCCAAACTCGCGGTCGAGGGCTGGCGGCCCGCAGATCCGGGCGCCGAGCGCCAGGTAGGCGTGGAGCAGTCGCGGGATGGGCGGGGTCGTCGTGGCCGGAGCCGTCATGCAGGCGAAATCGATCAGGGGAACGGTCCGAAATTCGGGCCCGGCCAGATGTCCTTCAAGCGCGCGGTAGGCGGCCACCCCTTGAGCCGGATCGGTGAGGGGCAATGAACTGCACCCAACAAGATAGCGTGATCCCTTTGCGGCTGCGTAACGGGCGATGCCCCGCCACAACAGGCTGAGAACCGTGAAGGATCGATGACCCTCGACGATGCAGGCACGACCCAACTCGAGCAGATCCGGGCGAAATGACTCAAATGGCGCGAAATCGAATTCGCGGGCGCTGTAATACCCGATTCCCCCCGCCCCGCGTTCACCGGTCTGCAGCCGATAGGTGCCCACCACCGTGCCGTTTCCCTGCTCTTCAACGAGGAGGTGATCGCACACGGCATCGAACGGATCCGCGTCGAGCCCGGTTGCGTACGACGCATCGAGACCCTCCTTCAACTCTAGGTTGAACACCAGGAACCGAAGGTGCTGGGCGGAACGTACCTCATCGGCTGTTCGGGCCAATCGGACCCGGTATCCATTCGTCCACGCGGCGTTGGACTCCGAAGGAACCGCCGGGGACGGAGAGGACACTGGGAATTGAGGCATCACAATAGGCTCTGGTAGCTGGCGCCTGCCGGCTTGTTGGCACAAGCGGGTGCGGGCAGTCGGACGGCGATCCAGCGGGGTAACGGTAGGTGATCACGGCGCAGCCACGCAACTATGGAACCGGACGCCAGAACCGTGAGTGCCATCGTCGACGGGATCAACCCCGGCGGTGTTGCAGCTCTGCCCCTCCGGCGTAGCGGGGATGGCCTCGGAACCCGGCCACAAGTGGGCAGCAAACAATTCGTGAATGGCTTCTGATCTTTCGTGCCTTCGTGTGAGCCAAAATCGCGCTAACACCAATCTGATACCCACTCAAGCGCCCCGTCGGCAACAGCCAGGGGGAATTCCGGCGAAGAACGCACACGAAGACACGAAGAACAGCGTGATGGAGATCACCGTCCCTTCAAAGGTGGCGTGCACGCCAGCGTGCCATGGCCCGTCTCACGTTCCCGGCATTGGTGTCGATGCGTGCGATTCGTTGGCACCTTCCTCCTCCAGACGATCCGCACACCCAAGGTCTCCGTGGGTCGTCCGGACCTTTTGTCCACGAATCTTCACGAATTGGAGAGGAGTCGAATGGGAAGACCATGCAGGTTCCCAGGTCGGTTGATCGGGGGCGGTGTCAGGATGCGCCTCTGCCTGTCTCAGGGCCGAGATCCGCCTTGTCAGTGCCGCTGGCCGTGTTATGCCTCATCGAGTGTTGCGGGCCATTCACAAATCGTTGTCCGCATGATACCTCCAAAAATGCCAAAAGTTACCGACCTTCTCTTAGGCCAAACACGTTTGGCTTTGCAGCCCCCAATCAGGGGTACTCGACCAAACCGGGGATCGGTACGTTTGGCCTAATTGTTGTTAGGCGGATGCACGCATCGAAAGAACAAACAGTATGGAACAACAACCAAACGCTAAACAATCGGGACGCTCTGCTGCTATCGTGGCCCTTTTGGCGGCGAGCGCAGGAGCCGGTATTGGGTGGGGCATATGGCTCGCAACGGGCAACAATGGAGTGGCTATTGGCATGGCTGGTCCAATCGCCCTTCTCGTTAACAATATGCTCCGGAAAGTCATAAAATGACGAGGATACTGATGGCACGGTTGACACTCAACCGCCGCCTACTTTTGCGCTCCAGGCAACGCCGTGCGACGTCGCAGTCCGAAGTTGAAGCCCTATTTTCCGGCGTGCCTGAGCTCGGTCGTTGGCCCGTCTCGCGCCCACCATGAGCATTCCAAAGCGCATATTCGGAAGCGTTGGCAAAGCTAAGACCGAGCTGTTCACGCCACCGCCGCCACCATCTGACGACGCGGTCGCACGTGCAGAAGCGGCTTTGAGCATCAAGTTCCCCGGAAGCTTCATATCCTTCCTGCGAGAATCTCGCACGATGCAGTTGCCTCTCTGCGCACGGTTCTATCGTATTGGTGGGGAGAGTCTCGGGGCCGACGATATCGTTGATGCCAACCGGCAAGAGCACGAGGAGTCCTCGTCACCGCTGTCGCCCTTTCTTATCGCGTTCTACAACGATGGCATGGGCAACCAGGTCTGTGTGGACCAAAGGAGATGCTCACCGGATGGAGAGTATCCGATTGTGTTTTGGGACCACGAGTTGGGGGCAGACGAGAATCTGGCCGCTTCTGAACTAGCGTCAGAATGTTCTGAGTCGGCTGGCATGATTGCCTCATCTTGCCCTGAATGGCTCAAGACAATAGGATGAAGACCAAGCCCAACAAACCGGATGCAGCGAACCTCACGATCACGTCTCGGTTCCATTCCGAACATCAGTGGCGCGGGGTCGCTGATCTGGGACGTTCGGCGGCGCGCCACTTTTATGTCATCTCTTCAAAAGCTTTTCGTTCGCATTCTGCCTCGCAGATGGGCTGAGAGCATGGAGGCAGATTCACGCTTGTGGATGATGCGATGTTCGTGCGGTTTCGCGCGGTCCATCTGGGAGTTGGGCGGTATCCGTTGGAAGGCCAGCCAGTCACACACCTTCTCCTTCATGAAGTGTCCGCAGTGCGGTAAGCGCTCATGGCACCAACTTGTCCGTGACAAACAGGTGACCTCGGGGCCGTCCAAGACATGACTTTTATGATTCAGTCAGTGAGGACGCCGCCGAACAAAACGGATGCAGGCAACGGCTCGGATGGCATCTGTCGTGTCATCGACGCTTCCCGCTCGCCGTTGCCTGATCGGAAGCGTTGGGCGTTGCTACCCGTCTCCCGTGAATTAAGCCTTTGCAATACGTCTTACGCGAGTGGACGATATTCCGACGCTGGAGGTTCTTATTCCACTTTCCGTGCGTGTCTTGCAGGCTCCGTATTACTCAGCCGCGCAGATGGACGCTGCACTCGGCCCAGTCTTCGGCGTTGACCGCCAACTTCTCAGCGACGGCACTTACTTCGCCGTCGAGGATTCCGGCCATATCATCGCTTACCGCGATTGGAGTCGTCGTTGTGCAGTCTTTCGCGGCGACCGCGACAGAGTGCATTGAGCCTGTCCCCAAGTCCGGCTGTTTCACCCACCCCACGTACGCCTCCTCCGTGCGCAACGAGTAATGGCGCATCCGCATCCGCCTCCGCATCACCTCCGTCAACGACGGGCGCGGCGCTTCGGCATTTGGGGCGAGCGGAGACGGGGGCGCAAAAGCAGAAG
>JBDNHZ010000182.1:0-3813 GCA_041688515.1 Verrucomicrobiota bacterium | reverse complement strand
GCGCCGACAACCGTCACCAGAACGAATCTCAAAGCTTGGACCCAAGGCCTCCGGTCGCTCGCAAGGAAAGCCCGGCGTTGACCTACGTATGAGATGGGAAGGATGACCGATGTCGAAAGGGCGTGCGATGGCCCGACGCCGGGCCCGAGCGCGAGGAGGACGTTGAAAAGCGTCAGGTCGAGGAGAGTGGTACAGGCTCCGACGAGGCCGAAGCGGAGGAGGGTGTTGATCATAGGCCCATGCGCTTGAGGATGGATGGTTGAGGGGGCTGAGGGATCATGCGCAGTTCAGGCAGGGCGAGAAGCATCGAAGTCCCGAGTCTGTCGATCAGCGCGTATCCATTCGTGCCGATTTGCCCGACGTAGTCCCCGGAAAGGACAAGCACTTGGGGGCGGATCCGAACGATGTCGTTGGAGATGTGAGAGGATGAATATCCAGCCCAAGTTCGTTTTAAAGGCAGCACGGCGTAGTCGGGGTGAGGAGAGACGCCGGTGAGGTAGTAAAGGGCAGACTCAGAGGAAAACATGGAAGCAGGACGGGCGGCCCTGATGGCAGGGATCCATGCCGACTCGGGCCCGCCATTGGAAGCGGCGAGGGATCGGACGAGGTGGAGCTGATGGGAGATCAGAACAATGGAGATGACGCCAAAGACAACGGCGCAGATTTTGGATCGCAGGGCTGTCACGAACAGGCCAGCGGCAGGGACCCAAAAGTGAATGTGGTAGTAGCTCCAAGCCGGTTGGTGGAGCGAAAGCACCAAGACTGCGAAAGCCAAGCCGAAAGCCCAGATAGCAGAGCCTCGAAACCACAACCCAATGACGGCGCAAATGAGCAGGAGGCCAGCACCAGAAGCGCCCCAAGCGTCCCAAGCCATGGGGTGAGGAGGATGGGCAGAGTGCGATTGGGCGAAGACCAAGGGCTGCACAAGGCCGAGAAAAATCGAACAACAGACGAATCCAAGTCCGGCCAAGGTCGAGGAGATGAAGAATCTGGTCAACGTTCGGCTTTGGAAGGCCAGGACCAGAACCGGGACAAGTGCGAAAGCTGCGGTAGGCTTGAGGCTGAGCGCTACAGCAGCGAGCAGGCCGGATGTCCAACATCTGATGGATGTGGCTGGACCTGACAGCAGGAAAGGGATCGCGGCGGCGGTGCCAACCCCGACGGCTGGGGCTTCCATCATTACGGAGGGGATCAAAACTACAGCCCCTGCTTGCCCGAACAGGAGGAGAGGAAAAAGGAGGGAGGCCCAAGGTCTGCCGTGACGCACACAAAGCAGTGCAGCGACGAGAGGGATGGGGAGTGTCAACGAGAAGCAAAAGGCCCGAAGGAAATCGATTCCGGGATGGATGGAGGCGACACAGCGAAGGAGGAGAGTGAAGAGCCAATTCTGGTCATTCCATGCGGAAGGGATGCCCCCTTGGCTTTGCATCAAGGCAAGTTTTGATAGCTCGATCCCCTCATCGCCGCCGAGGCGTATTCCGGATGCGTTGAAGATCGCAACCGCTCCGATGGCGGCCCAAAGGAAGACGGAGGACAAGACAAGGGCGATCGGGGTACATCGGAGGGACGGAGGAGAGGCCCTCGACGACACTGCGCTCAGCGACAGCGGCATTGTTCCCCCGGGAGAGAAAGAAGAGAGCCAAGCCAGACAGAGCAGGATCAGGAGCGTGATCCCGTCGCCGTGATCCCGGAAGAATGGAGACCAGTCGCTGAGCCGGCCAAGGCACGAGCAGGGTGCCTGAAAGCCTATCAGAATTCTTAGAGTGTGATAGGCCGCGAAAATGACCGTCAGAGTTCTGAGAGCAAGGATGGGGAGCCTACCGGACCAGAAGAGAGAGACCCCGATTCCGATTTCGACTGCGATAGCCGAAGAAATGACGGCCCAGTTGGGAGCCTGAAAGAGCACGTCGGGCTGGTGGATCCATTTAGGACCCGAGGCCAGCCCGACGGCTTTGATGAAGGCAGTCGCGAAAAGGATCGAAGAGGCGATTGCCCGATGTGCGCTCAAGGGTGCGGGTGGGTGCGGTTACGGGGTGCTGCCGTTGACGCAGTTGGCTCCGATGGGGCCAGAGGCAGCCACGTTGTGGCTCCTGTAGAACGACAAGGGGCTGCCATCGCAGTCGAAATAGTGGCAGGTGAACTCGCACAACCCGGTCCATTGGACCGAGTTCATGTGCCCAGAGGCGTAGCCAGCCACAGCAGTCATGGACGAGACGAGAGCAGTGCAGTAGGCCGTCTGCTCGACATCGTTACAGTACAACCCGGTTCTTTGAGGCCCGAGCGTGCAAGCTTGAGGGACGCCGACAAAGCAGCCGCTGGCCATGGCGGAAGGAGGGAAGGATGCCGCCATGAGCAAGGCGAGTCCAAGGATGGCTGTCAGGAGTTTTTTCATTTGCTGGATTGCCGTGTTTTTCTCGTCACAAAGATGGCAATGGTCGCGGCGACGCCTATTACTCCAATTCCGATAAACCAGGGACCGGACGCAGAGTCCGTGAGGGGAGAGAGAGAAGTGATTTCCCTCATGCCTCCTCGCGGATCCATGACGTGCTGAGTGCGATTGGAGTAGTAAATTGCAAACTGCCGCCCGCTCTCGCCGAGCAGCGATGGCGTGTAGCCATCACCATCGACAAAGTACCGGGGGGCGAAAGTAAGCTCGCGGAAGTGGATGGACCTGACGGCAGGTTTGCCGTCGATCGATAGATTCCAAACCCGAGGGAACCCGTTCGTGTCATGCCGGGACAATTCAGTGATCCGAGTCGAGACTCTGCTCGGAGTTGTGAGGGTGGCACGAATGCGGACCGGGATACCGTTCGAGACCTCGATTTTTCCGGAGATTTTGCTCCCATCAGGAAACGATGGGTTTTGAGTAAATGCCTCGAAAGAGAGGTCGTTCCAATGAAGGTTGGTTTCGGCAACGTGGAGCCCGAAGCGAGTCCGGTAAGAGAGCAACATCAGACAGTGTTCGGCGAATGTCTCGGGAGCCAACCGGCCTTCTCCGCCAGGCACGGTTTGGAGGGCCAAGGTTTCGGCCCGGGGCAGGGCCTGCACCATGTTCCCGGAGTATGCCCACGTCATAAGGTAGGACTGTCCGGCTGCCATAAGTTGGTCGGTCTCAGAGTTCGGCTTGTTCTGGATGAAGAACCAAGTCCCGGGGGTTTGGTTGCCGAATGTGACAAAGTCATTTGTTGTGCCGATCGTTTCAACGACAACCCCTTCGACCGGGGGGATCATCGAGATCATGTCCTTAAGCCGCTGGACAGCGATGGATTCATCGACTCCCCGAAGACACACTCCGGAAGCGAGCAGCAGAAGGATGGGTAGCAGAATGGTCTTCACGGTTGCTTCCTACCGGCTCCGTCAAGTTTTGGCAATTGCGCTGGTCTCAATTCCGTGTTTTGAGCTCTCTTCAGAACAACAGCAACAGCCACCTCCTGAGCCCTGTTGCTCACTCCAAAGAGGCGTGAAGCCTCAGCCGCCCAAAAAGACAAGCTGGCGCGTGTTACACCAACTTCTGAGCCGAGAGTAGCCAGCGAAGGGGATCCGGGGAGAAGCCCAGGATCGATGACCCAAGCGAGAGCCAGGGCCCGCCTGCCGATCAGTGCAGCGTCCGGCCGCCCTCCATTCCTGTTGCCGGTGAGGATCCACATCAGCAAATGCCGGAGAGCGACACCGAGTCGGTCCATTTCGGTTTCGGGAAGTTCCTCTTCTTCGTTGAGGGCACGAGCAAGTCCGTCCCAATCGAAGTCGGCGTGCTGACCGTCGAGAGGATCAACATGCCTGGCGTAAGACTCGTGAAACTGGGATTCTCTGCTC
>JBDNHZ010000181.1:0-17499 GCA_041688515.1 Verrucomicrobiota bacterium | reverse complement strand
GGGGTTCGGCGACGACGGTGATCTTGGGCTGCTGGTTGACGAGACGCGGCGGTTGTCCCGGTTGCTGGGGCGGGAGCTGGATCGGTTCCTGACGGAGAACTTCCGAGAGGGTGCGGGCGACCAGCACGGGATCGGCGTCCTTGAGCGGGAAGAGGCGGAACTCGGCTTCGTTGCCGTAGAAGTTGAAGGACAGATCCGAGATCAGACGTTCGACCTGATCGAGGTCGGCGACCGGGCCGGCGAGGACAAGGGCGTTGGCTTCGCGGTCGATGGCAACGGTGACCGAGGTCGGGTTGTTGGTGGCACCGGCTTCGGGCGGGCTGATCTTCTCGACGATGGAGAGAGGGGTGCGGGCGGTCTGCGGATAGATGTTTTCCAGCAGGCGGGCCATCTGTTCCGCGGCGACCCGGTCGAGGGTGCGGAGACGGACCTGGTAGGAGGAATCCTTGCCCTGTTCATCAAGGCGCCCGACCAGATCCTGGATCTGCACCAGGTCTGATTTCCGTCCGATGATGGTGATCGAGTTGTTGGTGAGATCGGGTTCGATGACCGGGCGTTCCCGACGGGGACGATCCTCGAAGAGGGCTTCGAGCTTGGACGAGACGTCGAAGGCGCGGGCCTTGCGAAGCCAGACGAACTGGACGTCGCGGTCGGCGCGTTCCGGGGCCTTGTCGAGCGTGGGCAGGATCTTGTCGACGACCGCGAAGTGTTCCTGGGTGCCAGTGACGATCAGGGAGTTGGAGCGGTCATCGATGGAGACATTGGCGACGCCGATCCGGCCCTCTCCACCACCGCCGCCATCGCCATTTTCGCCGCCGCCGGCGCGAAACTCCCGGCGACGGCGGGAGACGGTCTGGAGGAGTTGCTGGAGGATGACGGAAACCTCCTTGGCGGAACCATTCTCCAGTTTGTAAACGCGGACCTCGATCTCGCCGGAGGAACCTTCGGCATCGAGTTCGCGGACGATGCGGATGACGTCCTGCACCGCGTTGGTCGGACCATTGAGGAGGATCGAATTGGCCCCGAGAACCGGAGTGATGGTGACGCGGTTGGCCGGGTTGAACCCGGGCCGGTTGGTCATGGTGCGGTTGACGGCAGCGGCGATTTCATCGGCGCGACCCTTGGTCAGACGGATGGACTGGACGACGGCGTTGGAACCGGCCTCGGGTTGGTCGAGGGATTTGACGAGGGTCTCGATCTTCTCGAAGGCGACGTTGGGCGCATCGACGACCAGGGAGCGGTCATTGGAGCCCACGTTGACGGACACGCGTTCGTTGGGATCGGTGCCGGGCGGGCGGACGTAGAGCTGGGTGAGGAGGGAGGAGACGGCGGCGGCGGAAGCGTGCTCGAGGCTCAGCAGGCGGGTGGTGCGCGTGGCGTTGTCGGCTCCCTTCTCCAGCGCCTCGATGATGCTGGTCAGCGCGTTGAGCTGCGGTTCCGAGCCGGCCAGGACGAGCTGGTTGGAGGCGGTGTCGTCGAGGATGAGGGCTTCGGTGGTGCCCAGCTCGGGGTTCGAGCGGGACTGATCCTGGAAGATCTGGCGGACCTTCGAACTGATCTCGGTGGCCCGGCGCTGGCGCAGGGGAACGACGCGCATGGAACGGTCGCCCTGGTTGCCGAGCGATTGGTCGAGCTGCTCGATGATGGCCGTGGCGGCCTGCAATTCCTTCGGGTCACCGGTCGTGATCAGCGTCCGGGTCTTGGCATCCACCGTGACCGACACGCGCTTCTGGGGACGACCGAAGGCGTCGTAGCGGACCAATGCGGTGGAAAGGATTTCGGCGACCTTCTCCGGATCGGCGGACTTGAGTTTGACGATGCGGGTGGAGGCGGACTGGGCGGAGACCTTGTCGAGTTTGCGGATGATGTCCTCGACGATGGCGAGCTCGTTGGTGGCCGCGGTGACGATGATGCGGTTGGCACCGCTATCCGGAAGGATGAGCGTATCGGCGGCCGGAGCGCCGGGCCGGGTCTTGGCCTGTTCGGTGTAGAGCGTGCGGACGGTCAGGGCGAGCTCGGCGGCGTTGGCCGTGCTCAGATCGATCACGCGCGTTTCGCGGGCCTGAAGGGAACCGCCTTCCCCGCGGAGTTGGGTGATGATGCGTTCGATCTCGGTCAGGTGATTGGTCCGGGCCGTGACGATGAGGCGCGCATTGCGGGTGTCGGCGACGAAGACGGCGTCGGGACGGTCGGTGGGATTGTTGGTGGACCGGACCTGATAGAGTTGCTGGACGAGGGGTTGGAGCCGGGTGAGTTCCTCGGCGGAACCGAGCTCGATGAAGCGGGTCTCGCGGGCGGCGGTGGCAGTCTGGGCGGCCTGGAGATCTGCGACGATCTGTTCGACCAGGGTGAGCTGCTTTTCTGAACCGGCGAGGATGAGCTGGTTCGAGTCGGCGTCCTCAATGATGAGGATCTCGGCCGTGCCAAGGTCGGGTTGGGATTTCACCCGGTCGTTGAACAGCTGGCGGACCTTGGGGGAGAGGGTGGAGGCGCGACCCTGGGTGAGGGTGACGACCTTCATGCGGCGTTCCTCCTGGGTGCCGAGGGAGGTGTCGAGCTGATCGATGATGCTGGAGACGCCCTGGAGTTCCTTGGGATCGCCGGTGACGATCAAGGTACGCGTCTTGGCATCGACCGAGACGGTGACCCGCTTCTGAGGCCGACCGTAGGCGTCGTAGCGGACCAGGCCGGAAGTGAGGATCTCGGCGACCTTCTCGGGTTCGGCCGACTTGATCTTGAAGACCCGGGTCGTGGCCGATTGGTTGGAGACCTTGTCGAGCTTGCGGACGATGTCTTCGATGATGGCAAGCTCGTTGGTGGCGGCGGTGACGATCAGGCGGTTGGCACCGGAGTCAGCCAGGATGAGGGAATCCGCGGCGGGCGCACCCGGTCGGTTGCGGGCCTGTTCGGTGTAGAGCGTGCGGACGGTGGTGGCGAGTTCGGCGGCGTTGGCGGTGGTCAGATCGATGATGCGGGTGTCGCGCGGCTGCGGAGCGGCGTTGTTGCCGCGAAGCTGGGTGAGGATGCCCTCGATCTCGACCAGATGATTGGAGCGGCCGGTGACAATCAGGCGGGCGTTGCGGGGATCGGCGACGAAGACGGCGTCGGGCGGATCCGAAGGATTGTTCTTCGAACGATCCTGGTAGAGCTGCTGCACGAGGGGCTGGAGCCGGGACAGTTCTTCGGCGGAACCGAGCTCGATCATCCGGGTCTCGCGAGCGGAGCGTGCGGTCTGGGCGGACTGGAGCTCGGAGATGATCTGTTCGACCACCGCGAGCTGCTGTTCGGAGCCGGCCAGGATCAGTTGGTTGGAGTCGGTGTCCTCGATGATCAGGACCTCGGCCGTGCCCAGTTCCGGCTGGGACTTGACGCGATCGGTGAGGAGTAGGCGGACCTTCGGGGTGAGGGTGGTGGCGCGGCCCTGGGTGAGGGTGACGACCTTCATCCGGCGGTCGGCCTGGGCACCGAGGGATTGGTCGAGCTGATCGATGATGCCGGACACGCCCTGGAGTTCCTTGGGATCGCCGGTGACGATGAGCGTGCGGGTCTTGGCGTCGACGGATACCGTCGTGCGCTTCTGGGGCCGGCCGTAAGCGTCGTAACGGACGAGCGCGGTGGAGAGGATCTCCGCAATCTTCTCGGGCTCGGCCGACTTGATCTTGAAGACACGGGTGGAAGCCGACTGGTTGGAGACCTTGTCGAGTTTGCGGACGATGTCTTCGATGGCGGAGAGCTCGTTGGTGTCACCGACGAGGATCAGCCGGTTCGCGCCACCGTCGGGGGTGATGAGCGTGTCCGGGGGCGTGATGCCGAAGCGGGACTTGGCCTGCTCGTTGTAGAGGGTGCGAACGGTGGTGGCGAGTTCGACGGCGTTGGCGGTGGTGAGGTCGAGGATCCGGGTCTCGCGACTGGAGGAGGAAGCCTTGGCCGTACCAAGTTGCTGAAGGATCGCCTCAATCTGTTTCAGGTGATCGGGCTTGCCGGTGATGATCACGCGACCCGTGCGGGGATCGGCCACGATCTGGGCGTCGGCGGGATCGGATTCGGAACGGTCCTTCCACTGATCCTGGTAAAGCTGTTGAACCAGCGGAGCGAGACGCTGGGCGTCCGAGGTGGTGCCGACCTCGACCGTGCGGGTCTCGCGGTTGGGCGAGGCGGTGCCGACATTGCCCTGCAGCCGTTCGATGGTGGCGGCGATCTGGGTCATCTGATCGGCACGGGCCGAGACGATGATTCGTCCGGTGCGGGAATCGGTGATGAACTGGGCGTCGGGCGGACCCAGCTCGGGGCTGCCATTGAGCTGGTCGCGGTAGAGTTGCTGGGCGAGGGGCAGGACGCGGCTGGCCTCGGTGAGGCGGCCGAGATCGAACACCCGGGTTTCGCGGGCCGGTCGCGTGGGTGCGGCGAGAGTGTCGGCGATCTGCTTGATGGCGGCGGCCTGCTCGGTGGTGCCCTGCACGAGCAGACGGGCACCCGACGGATCGGGATAGAGCGTGGCGGGCTTCAGGGTCTTGCCGGCGGATTGCTCGGAGTAGATCGCCTGAATGCGGGGAAGGATCTCGGAGGCGGTGACGTTCTTGAGTTCGATCGGGTGGAGTTCGCGATTGGCCTGCTCGGGCTTGGTGTCGAGCGAGGTGATCACCTGTTCGACCTGGGCCATGAGATTGGCCGGCGCCATGACGATGAGCCGTTTGGAAGCGGGCTCCGGCGTGATGGAAACCGGGCTGGTCGTGGCGCGCGGGTTCTGCGCGGTGAAGATCTTGGTCGCCAGGGCGGCCAGCGTGTCCGCATCGGACTTTACTTCGAAGATCTTCAGGATGCGTTCGCGGGAACCGGCGGTGGTGCCGCTGCCGCCGGAATCGTTGTCGAGCTTCTCGATGACCGACTCGGCGTCCTGCAAGTCCGAGCGGGTGCCGGAGACGACCAGGGAATTGGATTTCTCGTCGGCGGTGACGGTGACGCGGCGGATGGGATTGCCGCGCGGGTCATAGCGCATCATCGCGCTGGAGACGATCGGCGCCATCATCACGGCGTCGGACTGGGCCAGCTTGAAGACGCGCGCGCCAGGAGCCTGCTGCGGGGCGTTGTCGAGTTTGGTCAGGAGGGAGGAGACCTGCTCGATCTCCTCACGGGGGCCGGTGACGAGGATACGGTTGCCGGACGGATCGGCGGTGATCTTGGTGGTCGAGACGAACTCGGGCCCGTGCTGATCGCGCAGCAACTCGGTGAAGAGCGTGTTGAGCGTCGGGGCGATCGAAGTGGCATCGGACGACTTGAGGTCAAGGATGCGGAATTCCCGGGGGCCGGCGTCGTTGCGGGTATCGAGCTGTTGGATGATCTGTCCGGCCTGATCGACAGCAGCCTTGTCGCCCGAGACGACCAGCGAGTTGGATCGCGCGTCGAGGATGACCCGGACCAACTGGCCTTGGGCATTCACGGATTTCTCAATGAGCGAGGCGAGCTCGGTGGCGGAAGCAGTGCGCAGGCGGAACACCCGGGTCTCTTCCTTGGTGGCCTTGCTCTCGGCCGGATCCAGTTGGCGGATGATGGCTTCGACCCGGGCAATCTCCTTGTCGGAGCCGGAAACCATCAGGCGGTTCTGCTTGGCCTCGACGAGGACGGTCGCGGGCCCGCCGGCGGGTTCGGGCTGGCCCTTGATCTGTTCGGCGTAGAGCTGCTGGACCAGTGGCCCGAGGTCGGTGGCGGTGCGTGATCCGAGTTCGATGGCCTTGAATCCCCGCGGCGCGGACGTCGCCGGGGACGTGTCGAACTGTCGGACCAACGTGCGGATCCGTTCGAGGTCGTTGGTGCCGGCGAGCACGAGGATCTGCTTGCCGCTGGGATCCGAGATCAGCGTCGGCGGCTCCCCGTTCGGCGTCCGGAGTTGGCCGAGCAACTGGGTGACGAGCGGGATGACCTCTGCCGCTGGCTTGGTGGAGAGGGGAATGATGGTCAGGTCGCGCCGGGCCTGTTCCGGGGCGGTGTCGACGACGGCGATGATCTGTTCGATCTCGCGCAATTGATCGTCGGTGGCGGTGATCAGGAGCCGGTTGTTGAGGGCGTCGGAGACGAGCGAAGGCTTCGGAAGTGAATTGAAGCGTCGGTCGGTCAGGCGTTCGTTGAGCAGGCTCTGGATCGCGGGAAGCGCGACGTCGGCCCGGGAATGGGCGAGCGCTACGACCCTGAGCTTGCGCGGTTGGGGATCGGCCTTCTCGGCGCGAAGCTGCCGGACCAGACCTTCGATCCGGGTGAGGTGTTCGTCGGAGGCCGTCACGATCAGGCGTCCGGAGTCGGGATCGGCGAGGATTCGGGCGTGGGCGGCGGAGGACGACGATCCGGCGGCGGTCTGACTCCGGTAGAGTTGCTCGACGAGGGGCAGGATCCGTTTGGCTTCGTCGGCTGAGCCGACCTCGATGAAGCGCGTCTGGAGTGCGGTGGGCTGGGTGCTGCCGGTCTCGAGCTGGGAGACGATGTCGGCGGCCACCTGGACATCGTTGAGCGTGCCGGAGACGACGACCGACTGGGAGCTGATGTCGACGGAAATGGACGCCGTGGTGGAGGGCTGACCGTTGGGGGACTTGCGGGTGAGGGCCTGGGTCAGGATGGAGGCGACGTTGGTGGCTTCGGCGGAGCGGGGGCGGAAGATCCGGGTCAACTGCACGGAAGAAGAACGGTTGGGAACATTGCCATTCACGCCGCCGCCCGTGGAGGTTCCGCTGATGGCGCCCTTGTCGACGCGGGAGATGAGTTGCTCGATCTGTTCCAATTGGCCGGGGATCGGCGCGGCGACGATCAACCGGTTCTGGGTGGTGTCGGAAATGACGCGGGCCTTGGTGGCGGCGTTGGCGGCGGTCTCGTTCGGGCCGGCGACGGCCGGGATGGCCTGGCGGATGATGTTGGCGAGTTCGTCGGCCTTGACGGTCTGGGGGTAATAAATGCGGACATCGCCACCGACGCCGTCCTTCTGCTCGAACTTGTTGATCAATTGCTCGGCCAAGGCGAGGCGTTCGTCGGGACCGAACAGGACGAGCGTGCGGGAGGCCTCGTCATAGACGGCGGTGATGTAGTCCTTGGGATCGGCGGGGAGGACCTCCATCGCCTTGGTATTGGGATTGAACGAGGTCCGCTTGGGAGCGGTGGCGATCCCGAAGGTCCGGTTGAGCAGATCGGCGATGATGGCACCGGACGCGTTGAGCAGCGTGAAGGTCCGCATCTGGCGCTCGGTGGACTCCTGGGTGTCGATGGTGGCCAGCAGGGCGCGCACGCGCTGGATGTTGGCGAGGCGATCGGTGATCACCAGACGGCGGCCGCGGCCCAGGGGCGCGACCGCCCCGGCGTTGGACAACATGGGCGTCACCGACTCGGCGACTTCCCGGGCGTCGAGGCCTGCCAGATCGAGGACCACCGAGACCACGTCCCCGGGACGGACATCACCGGTGGGATCCGTGCCACGGAGGATGGGAAGAGGGAGGGAACGAAGGTCCTTGAAGGGAACCAACCGGAGTTGGTTGCCGGTATCGAGGAGCATGACCCCCTTCATGGAGAGGATCAGGTTCAGCGTCTCGATGGCCTCGGGAAAGGTATAGGGCGTCGGGTCGTTGTAGGAGAGGGAGCCGACGATGTTGGTGTCGGACAGGAGGGGTTTGCCGGCCATCTGGGCGAACCGCTCGAGCACGTCGGTGTACGGGATGCCCTCGAACTGGAAGCGGATGTTGCGCGCCGGCGCGTTGGGGATGGCGGTGGGCGTCTGCCCGGAGACGACGATCTCGCGGCCCGGTTTGGCCGCCTCGGCGGTGGGCGGGTTGGCCGGAGGCGCGGTCGGCGGCACGGTCGGCGGCGTCTGGGCCTGGGCGAGGAGGCCGGTGAACAGGCTGAGCGCGGCAATCAGGGAGGTCGACTTCGTCTTCATGGTGCTGGAAAGGGAAAGGGAGGAAAGGGGCGTGGGGCTCATGGATTGCGGGCGAGTGCGGACGGCAGTTCGGCCGGGCTCAGTTTGCGTTTGTCGGCGAAGGTGCGTCCCCGCTCGATGGCCCAGTATTCGGTGCCGATGAGGAGGATGACGCGGCTGTAGGAAAGGAGCCCAGGTTGGTCGGGCGAAGGAAGGGGACGATAGTCGATCAGTGCGATGGTGCCGCCGGCGATCTCATCGCCGGCCTTGTAAACCTGGGTGCGATTGGCGGCGGTGTCGCGGACGTGGACCTCGGGTTGGCCCTGCCATTCCGAGAGCGAGACGATGCGGTAGGCCTCGGGACCGGGTGGGCGCGGGGGGCCGGGTGGGCTGTCTGGAGGCGCCTTCCCGGGCGGGTTTGCCTGCGGCGGGCGCTTGAGGTACGGGCGCAGGAGGTCGCGGGAGACGATGCCGTTGAGCAGTGCCCGTTCCGGGGAATCGAGCGTGAGCTTGCCGGCCAGATCCTTCCGCGTGACCTCGGGCGCGGGGTTGAGCACGAGGGTCAGGTAGCGGAACCGCACGCGGACATCCCCGGGTCGATCGCCGGCAGAAACCGAGAGACCTTCGATGCGATGGAGCCAGGGCGATTCGTTGAGCAGGAAGAGAAGGTGAACGACGTGGGTGAGCGGTCCGTCGCCCTGGACTGACCAGCCGATCTCCGAGGCGCCCCGCATGGTCTTCGGACCAACGGGAATGCGGGTGAACTCGGATTCGGCGAGGCGCGCATCGGCGATGGTGCCGGTGAGGATTTCACCGGACTTGGCGGAGGCCTGGTCCACGGCATCGGCGAAGGTGCGCGCGGCGATGAGCTTCAGGTTGTCCTCGGCGGCGAAGAAGTTGCGTCGTTCAGTGGTGATCTTGGCGATCTTCTCGCGGGTGATGCCGAGGTTCTTGCGGATCTCCAGCACCGGTTTGAGGACGATGGAGCGCACGGCGAAAATGCCGCCGATGAGAAGGACGGCGGAGCCGAGGGCGATGGCGAGGTTCTTTTCGCGGGGGTTCACGAGCCGCCTCCCCGCTTGTACAGGTTGGGATCGAGCGAGCCGTCGTCGGCAGGGCGGGCCGGGGTCTTGAGCTTGGAAAGGTCCACCTTGAGTTTGGGTGAAGCCACCAGTTCGACGATGGAGGCGAAATTGTATCCGTAACGATCGGAGCCGGGGGTGATCGCGATGGGCTTCACGTCGTAGCCGGCGGCGCGGAGTTGTTTGTCGAGGCGCGCGATGGTCTCGCCATTGCGGGCCTGGACCCCGAGCCGGAGGGAGCCGAGGCCGGTGACGGCAAACGATTTCAGATAGATGTCCTCGGCGGGCGGTAGCACCGAGGAGAGATGGGCGTAGAGACCGGTCCAGTCGCGTTCCGACTTGAGCCAGGCATCGACGGCCGCGGCCTGGAGCAGGGTGCGCCGGTAGGTGGGCCGCTTCTTCTCGGCGTCGGCCAGTTCCGCCAGGGCCTGGTTGTAGAGCTCGGTCTCGCGCCGGACCAGGGTGGTTCGGACGATGAAGATCCCGACGATCACCACCACGGCGATCGCGGACCCGAGCAGGATGCGCAGGCGCTTGAGGTTGCGTTTGACCGGCGGACGTTTGGGATTGAGGAAATCGAAGGGCAGCCCGGCGCGATCGGCGAGACCCAGGGCGAGCCCGAGCGCAGCCAGCGCCCCCGGGGCGTCGGCGCGGGCGTCCTCGGGGAGTTGAAGCGGGCCGGACGGATCGAGGTGGGTGGTGGGGAGACCGAGCCGGTCCGCCAGCGCGAGGGCCAGGCTCGCTTCCAGTCCCGTGGCACCGGCGACCACGATCTTGGTGACGGCGGTGTCGGGTTCCGTCCCGGAGAACGCGTGCAGGGAACGCAGGGTTTCCCGCGCGGCGTGCTGGATCAGGGAAAGGGATTCCGGACGCGGCGCGGTGGCGGCGTTGTCCGGGGCCGCATCCGAAGCGGCGGCCGCAGAATCGGGGAGTGCCGCAGTGAAATTGGTGGCGCGCGAAAAGAGCAGGGCGTCGTGCGACAGCACCTCGATGGTGACCTCGTCCGGTCGGAGCGACACCAGGGCAAAGGCGTTGTCGGTGTCGGCGACGTGGCAGGCCTGGATGCAGCGGGCGTGGGCGTGGGGAAGAAAGCCGAGGGCAACGAGCTTGAAGCCGGCGATCTCCGCGAGTTGTTGATGGAACTCGATGGTGTCGCGCTTCACCACCGCGACGAGGACCTCCAACCGGGCGAGCGAGGCGGCCTGGGCCGGGGTCGGCGGGGCTCCGGCAAGCGCGCCGGGGACCGGCTCCGGCGCGGCGACGGCGCGTTGAGGGAGGTTGACCGTGCGCCGGACCTGAAAATCAACGATGGCATCGTCGGGACGGAAGGGCAGGTCGCGCCCCGCCTGGAAGTGGACGAGGCTCGCCAGTTCACCCTGATTCTCGGTCGGAGGCAGCAACAACGTCCGCAGGACGACCTGGGCCCGGGGAATCCCCATGACCACCGTCGCCGGCTTGATGCGGAGCTTGGCCAGGGCGCGGGCCAGCGCCGGTCCAACCACGGCCGGATCGGATCGGTTGGCGTCGACTGGCAGATCCAACGAGGCCGAGGCCAGACGGGTGACGGCGGGTCCGCCGGACCGCTGGGTCGCCTGACACACGCGGACGGTATTGCCGTCGAGGTCCACGGCCGTGACGACCGTGGGGGTGCGTTGCCGCTTCTCCCGGACGAAGGGGAGTCGGCGACGCGGCGTTTCCTGTGTCGTGGGATCAGACATTCCGATGAGCTTTGCGGTGGATACTGAACGTTTCTATGAGGCTTGGCGACGGAGTCCGTTCCCGGGCGATCGGGTCGGGTCTCCCTGGGAGCGCTGGCGTCCCCGGCCGCTTCGGGAGATGCAGGCCGTGCCTGGCACCCGGGGACGGGCGCGCCCCCAGGCCTACCCACATGGGGTCTCCCCGGCGTGCAGACGCCCCGGTGGGAGAAGTCGCGCCCCCGGCATCTTCCGAGTCGGAGAGGATGAGCGGAAAACCCAGTCGCGTCACATCCCGCAGGTGGGTGATCTCGGCATGGCCGGAAGAGGTGTCGATGCCGACATCGAGCACGCGGAAGCGTCCGGACGGAAGGCCATAGCCGACGACGCGCCCGTGGAACTGATGGGAACGGGCGGTGAGATGCGGAGCGATCGAACGGAACTGTTCCGGCGTAAGCAGCCCTTCCTGGACCAGCCAGGCGGAGGTGCGCCGGCGCTCGGGAGTCAGCGCCGTCCGCGAGGACACGATGCTCTCGGCCAGGGGTTCGTCGATCCCGGGGATCGTGGCGAGGACGGCGATGGACGCGGTGTTGAGGTTGATGAGGCCGGGGTGCTCGGTCTCCGCGCGGGCGGTGAAGAGGTCGAGGACCATCGGGAGTTCTTCCTTGGTGATTCCAGACGGCACGGCGACCTCGGTGCCGTGGGCGTCCTTGGTCTTCACGGTCGAATCGAGCGTGTCGGCAGCGTGATCCAGCTTGGTTTTGGAGGAACGGATGACCGCGAGATAGTTGGTGAAGGCCGGGGGAAGCTCCATCTCCGGCAACGGATCGGAGGGATCGTTCAGGCGCGTTCGCCGACGGCCTTCGTGGGTCAGGTCGGGATCGGCGGAATCCAGGGTCAGGTACTGCGCGAGCCCCCGGTCGAGGTTGCCGTCCTGATTGACGTCTTCGCCGGGATCCAACCGACCGTTCTGATTGAGGTCTTCGCCCATCAACCGGTGCGCGGTCAGGCCAGGCACCTGCAGCAGGTCTTCCAGCGTGTGCACCGGGAAGGATGCCCCCTCCACGGAAGATCCGTCCGATCCGTCTGATCCGTCTGATCCTCCGGGGGCGAGGGCGGTGCGGAGGGCGCGGGCGAGCTCGGGGGTGATGCGGGGGAGTTTGGCGAGTTGATCGACGGTGGCTTCACGGGCCTGGACGCGGGAGGCTTCGTCGTCGAGGCCGTAGCGGATCTCGGCCAGGGAATCGGGTGGGGCGGGATTGAAGACGGTGAAATACCAGCGGTCGGCCCCGTCTTCGTACACCAATTGGTGTTTGAGTCGGCGGGGGTCGTCCTGCCAGTCGGGTTCAGGACCGCCGGCATTGGGTGCGAGCCGCAGCAGTTCCGCCACGCCGGAGAGCGCCGCGGCCCAGGCCTGCTCCGTGCCGGCGGAGGCGTTGGCGGCCGATTCATCGGCCGCGGATTGAAACAGCAGGCTGGCCACGATCATGGACAACAGCACGACGAAGATGAGCACCGCCAGCAACACGAAGCCGCCCCGTCGCCGGTGGGATCGGCGGGGGTCGGGCGAACCTGGGATGGGAAGCGGCGGGTTCACAGGGGGTCGGGCGGAGCCGTGAGTTCGAACGGTTCGGCATTGGTTCCGCCCGCGGAGGGATCCGGGGTGCGCCCAGCGGGGATGACCACCACCCGACGGAATTGTTCGTAGGGATAGGTCTCGGGAGTGGCGTCGTCGGGGAGTGGTTCGGCCCCGAGGGTGATTTCGATCCCCGGGGGAGGTGCGGGGGCAAACCAGGAATCCTGCCAGGCGGCGCCGTTCCAGTAGCGGAAGTGCAGGAAATGGACGGCGGTGGTGAACGGCGAGGCGGGGCGTGCGGGTTCATTCGTTCCGCCGGCGGGGCCTTGATTCCGGCTTCTGGAGTCGCCTGAGGCGGGAGCGGTGTGAAGCGGCGATTCCGTACGGCTAATGCCCGTGACGCTGAGGTTGGTCCCCTTTTGCTCGAGGAAGGTGGCCAGTAACAGACGTTGGTACGAACCGACGAATATCCTCGCCGTCTGGTTCGTGCCCGGCGGTCGGGTGGACGGAGGCGTGAGCCGGACGAACTCGAGCGAGCTCGGTCCGCCGATGAAGGACGCTGAGGGAACCTGCGCTGCGGAACGGAGATCGGCGGTGACCTGGTCGAGCGTCAGTCGAACGGCGGTGAGTTGCTCGGAGGCGAGCAGGATCTGGGTGCGGAGATTGGCCGCCTGCTGGTAGAAGGTCATGGCCACCAGAAGCAGGGCGGTGGTCAGGCCGATCGCCAGCAACACTTCGATCAGGGTGAACGCCCCGTGCGCCCGTAGTCGAAGGCGAGGGTTCATCGGGCGGTTCCTCCGGTGAGCGGCGGATCGAACTGGCCCGTCGGCCCGCTGATGCGCGGCGGGAGCCGTTGTGCGAGCCGTTGGACGATCGATTCGGTCCGGTGTCGGACGACCACTTCGATCCGTTCCAGCGGACTGGACTCGGAGAAGTCGGTGGGACTGGAATCCGTGGCGAGTTCCCAGGTCCAGTCCTGGAAGGGGGGATCGAGGGGTTGCGCGGTGGCGGCGGTGGTGGGCCGGATGCCCAGTTGGACCTCGGCCAGCACCGAGGCGGCAACCAGGGTGGCATGGGTCTGCAACCGCTGGCGGTCGAGGGCGCGGAGGGAAGAGTTGAGACTGGCGGTGGCGATGGCCGCTGCCGCAACAAACAGGGCTACCGCGAGGAGCACCTCGAGGAGCACCGCCCCGTTTCGGGCGTTCTGATTGGGCCGATTCATGGGCCGGTCGGATTGCGCCGAGGGATCCCGCCCGGGTTGGATGTCGAGGACGGAGAGGAGTCCTGCGGTGGAGTCGAGGCATCTCCCTCGTCTTCCTCGTCCATCACGTCTTCTTCCAGATCGTCCGGGTTGGCGTTGTCCTGGCTCAGCGAACGCCGATGAAGCGTGCCGGTCACCGCATCCACGTGCACATGGATGCGACGGTGATCCTCGGGGTCCTGCGAAAGAACGATGAAATCCGCGGCGTCACAGGAGCCATCGGGAAGGAAGGTGAGAATCGGTCCCTGGCGATCCGTCCGATCGGACGGATCCGTCTGATCGCCGGAATTCGGCTTGGGGGTGGGGATCTGGAGGCGGATGAGGTCGGCGAGGTCGGCGAGCAGGTACTGGACACTCGGGAGCGGTCGGTACAGGCCGGGCTGTCGGAGGGGATCCGACTGGGTGAGCACGGCGAGCGCGAGGGCGTTGGAGTCGGTGGGGGAGCCCGGGGACTGGGTGGGGGCGATGAGCGCAAGCACGACGGGACGTCCGGTGGCGGCGGCCTGAGCGCGGGCGATGCGCAGCAGGGCTTCGAACTGGGACACGCCTTCGTCGAGGGACTTGCCCTGACGAAGGGAATTGAAGTTGAAGGCGACGGCGCCGAAGAGCAGGGAGAGGAGGGCTACCGCGAGAAGCAGCTCGATCAAAGTGAACGCGGCCCCGGGGTGGCGCGGCAGCGC
Source organism: Verrucomicrobiota bacterium (assembly GCA_041688515.1). Lineage (GTDB taxonomy): Bacteria > Verrucomicrobiota > Verrucomicrobiia > Limisphaerales > UBA9464 > UBA6176. The sequence continues at coordinate 3,318 of JBDNHZ010000181.1, read as the reverse complement.
TCGGGGCCGGGTACACATATGTCAGGGGGGAGGCGCTTCGTAGGAAGGAAGTTACTCCTTCCGGTCGGAGTCCTCGGTGAAGAGCTTGACGTCGTCGGCGGTATCGGGCTGGCCATCGGGCCCGACCGAGAAGAGCTTGTAAGGGAGTGCGCCGGCCTTTTCGGTGTCGGGCGCGGAGGTGTCAGCCAGTTCGTAGCGGATCTTGTTGTTCCAGGGGTCGTCGAGGACGGTGCCGGGCTTGAGGTACGGTCCGTTCCACTTCTCGCCCATGCGCTCGTTCTCGAAGCTGGGCTTCTTGAGGAGGGCTTCGAGGCCCCCTTCCTGTTCGGTCGGATAATGGCCGAGGTTGAGGCGGTAGGTATCGAGGGCGCTGGCCACGTTTTTGAGCAGGAGGGCGGTCGTGTTCTTCTCGGCACCCTTTTGCTGCGGGATGACGAAGACCACCAGGGCACCGGCCAGCAGCAGGATGATGACGATGACGAGAAGGATCTCGATCAGGGTGAAGCCGCTGACGGAACGTTGGGCACGGGCCCGGCGGAGCGCAGTTTGCAGATTCATACGAGGTAAAGACTCAGGACACTGACCCTAGGGGGACGGGAAGAAATGCGACAAGATTCAAGGTAGTTTCGGGAGACACTATTTTTGGCCTCCTGGAAGAGCCCTGGCGGGACGAGTTCCACGAGTCTGATGCGGATTTTACCGACTCGCGGCCCCGGGCTGGTGGTGAACGGCGGCGGGCGAGGACACCCGCGGTCCCAGGCGGGGCCTGTTCCTCCCGGCCTTACTTCGACCCAAGCGCGGAGGCCATGGTGAAGATCGGGAGCAAAAGGCCGAGGGCCAGGAACCCGATGGCGGCAGCCACGGCGCAGAGGATGACCGGTTCGATCAGGCGGACGGCCTGGTCCACCTGACGGTTCGTGCGACGTTCGACGGTGTCGGCGATCTGGACGAGGACCTCGTGCAGTTTGTTGGATTCCTCGGCCACGGTGATCATGGCGAGGATCTGTTCGGGGATGAACCCGCCGATGGAGAGCGGTTCGGAGAGGCGTTTTCCGTCGCGGACGGACTCGGTGGCCTCGGCGATCCGATCGGAGAGGATGTGCGATCCGGTGGCGTCCTTGGAGATGCGGAGGGCCTGGAGGAGGGGAACGCCATTGGCCAGCATGGTTCCCAGGATGCGGCAGAACCGGGTGATGGCGAGCAGGCGGAGGGCGCTGCCAACGACGGGGATGCGGAGCTGCCACTTCTCCAGTTGCCGGCGGTGGGCTTCGTTGGTGAAGGCGGACCACAGACCGAAGCCAGCGATGGCGAGGAAGGGGAGGACGACGTACCAGTAGTTCCGGAGCGCCCAGGAGGCGCCGAAGAGGAGTTCGGAGGGGAGCGGCTTCTTGGTGGCGGCGAGCAGGGGTTCGAACTTGGGAACGAAGAAGATGAGGGCGGCCACCATGACCACCGTTCCCAGCGTCGCCAACAGCGCGGGATAAATCAGCGCACCCATGACCTTTGAACGGAGTTCCTCGAAACGTTCGATGAATCCGGAGAGCGATCGGAGCACATCTTCGAGGAACGAGGCGCGTTCTCCCGCCTGGATCATGGCCGTGTGAAGCACGGGAAAGACTTCCGGATACTGACGCAGGGTGTCGGTCAGGGTCTGTCCCTCGGCGATGGAAGCGCGGATCTCGCGGAGAAGTTCCTTGAGCGACGGATTGACCGTGGACTTGATGAGCGAATCGATGGAGCGCAGGAGCGGCACGCCGGAGCCCAGCAGATCGGCGAGCTGGGAGTAGAGCATCCCGAGATCGGCCGCCTTCACCCGACGCTTCTTGGGCTTGCCGTCGGCGTTGGCGGCGTCGCCCTGAACCGAGAGCGGGTAGAGCTTTCGCTCGGCCAACTGGCGCAGGGCAGCCCCTTGGGAATCCGCCTCGATCGTCCCGGCGGTCTGCGTGCCTGCCTCGGAAAGCGCGGTGTATTGGAAGCGGGGCATGTCAGTGGGCGGTGCACAGGACGACTTCGTCCGGGGTGGTGGAGCCTTCGCGGGTCTTGATCCAGCCGTCTTCGCGCAGCAGTCGGAGGCCGGGGCGACCGGCGGCGATGATCTGGTGGGAAGGAGCGCGGGCGATGATCAGCTCGGCGATGGCGTCGGTGGTGACCAGCAGTTCATACAGGCCGGTCCGACCCCGGTAGCCGGTGTTGCGGCAGTGCGGGCAACCGGTGCCGCGGGCGAGTTTGGCCGCGGGATCCAGGGCGAAGTCCCGTGGCAGGTTGGCGGGATCGGGCAGGTACCATTCCTTGCACTTGGAGCAGACGCGGCGGACGAGGCGTTGGGCCATCGCCCCCATCAGGGTCGAGGCGACGAGGAACGATTCGACGCCCATCTCGATCAGCCGCATGGGAGCGGAGGCGGCGTCGTTGGTGTGCAGCGTGGAGAGGACCAGGTGACCGGTCATGGCGGCCTGGGTGGCGGCCGAAGCAGTTTCGAGGTCGCGGATTTCCCCGATCATCACGACGTCCGGGTCATGGCGGAGAATGGCTCGAAGCCCCTTTTCGAAGGTCATGCCGACCTGATGATTGACCGGGATCTGGTTGACCCCGGTCAGGTTGTATTCAACCGGGTCTTCGACGGTGATGACCTTGAGTTCGGGGCCGACGATGGCATTCAGCGCGGCGTAGAGGGTGGTGGTCTTGCCGGAACCCGTGGGGCCGGTGACGAGGAAGATGCCGTGAGGTCGATCGATCAGGCCCTTGAAGACCGCGTAAGTGGCGTCATCCATGCCCAACTGCTGGAGCGTGAAAAGCACGTTGGACTTGTCGAGCAGACGCATGACCACGCCTTCGCCAAACAACATGGGAATGACCGAGACACGGACGTCGACCTGACGTCCGCCGACGGAGAACTTGATGCGGCCGTCCTGGGGGATCCGGCGTTCGGCGATGTTGAGGTTCGCCAGGATCTTGATGCGCGAAATGATGGCCGCCGAGTAACGGTGCATCTGGGGCGGGACCGGCGACTCCTGGAGCACGCCATCGATCCGGTACCGGATGGCCATGTGATGCTCGTAGGGTTCGATGTGGATGTCCGAGGCCCGTTCGGACACCGCTTCCAGGATGATCTCGTTGACCAGTTTGATGACCGACGCTTCCTGGGCGGCTTCGAGCAGGTCTTCGCCGACCTCCAGGCCGGACACGGCTTCCGGTCCGTCGTCGGTCCCCGCCATTTCGTCGAGGGTGTCACCGCCCAGTCCGTAGTGGGACTTGATGATCTTCTCGATGTCATCGCGGGGGGCGAGAACGGGTTGGATGGCAAGGCCGGTGGTGAGT
>JBDNHZ010000180.1:0-3551 GCA_041688515.1 Verrucomicrobiota bacterium | reverse complement strand
CCATGCGCTCAAGGCGCTGGGCAACGAACTCGCACGAACTGGACTGGTGCCATGAATCCGAATCCCCCCTTTCCTGCGCCCGACGATTCCCTGCCCCCGGACGACTCCCTCGAAGTCCAGGTGACCGCCCTATTGCTGGGCGAACTTCCGGCGACTGAGGCCGAGGTCCTTCGTGCCCGCATTGCAGCCGATCCCGCCCTCCGCACGCTCCACGACCGACTGCGCATCGCCATCGAACTGACGCGCGAAGTCTCCAGAGCGAAGCCGGCCAAGGAGCTTCCGCGTCCTGAAGCGCCACGTCTCGATCCGGCGCGACGCGACCAATTGCTGGCGCGGTTCAGGACCCCGGCGACGCCCGACAACGTCCTCGCGCTGCCCTCAAGGCCCGCACGTCGGAGCTCGAACCGGCGCGAATGGCTGGCGATGGCGGCCATGTTGGTCGTGCTTCTTGCTGCCGCCAGCGGCGTGTCCCTGTTCCAACGGGACCGCGTCGGGAGCCTGGCGGCCAATCTCCCGTCCGCCTCTGGAGCAAACGAGGGGCACTTCCATTCGCCCTCCCCAGTGGCAGATGAATCCAAAGACCGCACCCTGCTCCGACGCCGCACCAGCGCGCCGCCCACACAGCCCCCTCTCGGCAACCTCGCAGCAACCGACGGACGCAAGAGCGTTGTGCAAGGCCTGGCCGATGGAGAGGGCGCCGACCCGGCTGCGGCCGCTCGATACGCACTCTCCCCCAGCCCCCGATTGGGTGCCGATTCCGCCGACCGTTTCGACTCCCTCGCGCGGGCCAAGAAGGATCAGACGGACTCAAAGTCCCTCCATTTCGTGTACGCGGACGAGGCCAACAAGAACCTCAGAAAGCCGGTCCTCGGCGATTCCCTGAGCCTCGGTGTGCAGCCCAGCACCCCAGGGAAAGCGGCGACGCCTCCTCCCGGAATCCCGGCTCTCAACGCCCTGTCCGAGGTCACGGACGGAAACGGCCGGGGCACGGAACCACGGCAATCCGCGGAAAAGCTCGGACGCGCCGCGTCGCCCGCCAAGGAACTGCCAGTCAACCGCGCGACCCGCGTCCGCGACGTCGAATCCTTCGATCGACTCGCGGACCAACCCCCATTCGAACGTCCCGAGGTCAAGCTGGGTCAGGCGGTGGAGTACGACCGTCGGGACTTCAGCACGGCCCCGGAAATCATTGCTTCCGCTGAGAAACCCGCGGCTTCGGCCGCCCCACCCAAGACCGTCTTCGATCAGGAGCCGGCCTCGACCCGATGGAAGGATTTCGCTGCCGCCAAGGGCTTCAGCCAACCGGGCAACGAGTTCCGGTTCGGCTTCAAGGAAGCCCCCGTGGCAGCGACGCCAGCCGACGGACGCAGCTTTAGCGGGGACGCCGGAGGCGCGGTCGGCGCTGCACTCAGAGACTTCTACCACGTCGCCCCTCCCGCAGGAGATGTCCATTGGGCCATGCGACCCGCTGATCCTGTCGTCCGACTGGACTCGCTGAAATCCGAGCTCAACGCCGGTGCCGCCCGTCCCGTGCCGGCCGCGTCCGACTTCGGAACGTTCGTCGCGAGCGAGAGGCTCTGGGAAGAACGCAGGTTGGCCGAACGCGAGAAGGTTCAAACCGACGGCCTGGGCATCGCCAACGGCCTGGGCAATGGCGTGGTCAATGGCCCGGTGAATCTCCCCGTCGAGAACTTCTCCAAGCAACTGGCCAATCCAGCGGAGACGATCCCCGCCCGGTCGCTCGCCACCGTGGCCGGCGTCCAGGTTTGGGAGTTGGAAGAGATGGCCGCTCAACTGACCGCGGCCGACAAGTCCGTGACCGATCTCGCCTTGATCCGACTCGAAAAGAGCGATGCCAAGTCCTCCGATGCCCCGGTTGAAGTTCCTCCACCGGCACTGTCCGTCCCTCAACCCGAGGTGACCACGGCGGAGAATCCCTTCTCCACGTTTTCGCTCAACGTCAGCGACGTCTCCTTCAAGCTGACTGCGGCCGCCCTGGAGAAGGGAGCGCTCCCCGCGCCCGGCAGCATCCGCACCGAGGAATTCATCAACGCCCTGGACTACCGCGACCCGGAACCCGCCGGGGTTGCGCCGGTTGCCTTCACTTGGGAACGCGCCCGCGATTCCTTTGCCCACAACCGCGATCTGCTCCGCTTCTCGATCAAGACCGCGGCCACCGGACGTCAGCCCGGCAAGCCTCTCAACATCGTGCTGTTGGTGGACAATTCCGGCTCGATGGAACGGGCCGATCGGGTGCGCATCCGACACGAATGCCTGCGCATTCTGGCGGGGCAACTTCAGGCCGGCGACCGCATCAGCGTGGTGGCATTCGCCCGCACGGCGCGCCTGTGGATGGATGGCGTTGCCGGCGATCAGGCTGGGGATCTTGCCGAGCGCATCGGATCGCTGACGCCCGAAGGCGGCACGCATCTGGAAGAGGCCCTGGACCTCGCCTACAAAACGGCCCGACGTCACTTCAACCCGGCCGGCGTCAACCGCGTGGTCCTGCTCACTGACGGCGCTGCCAATCTCGGCGATGTCTCGCCGGAATCCCTGCGTCGCCGCGTCGAGGACCAGCGCCGTCAGGGCGTGGCCCTGGATTGCTTTGGCATCGGTTGGGAAGGTTTGAACGACGATCTCCTGGAGAACCTTTCCCGCAATGGCGACGGACGTTACGGGTTCATCAATACGCCAGAGGCCGCCGCCGCCGGATTCGCGGCGCAACTGGCGGGCGCACTCCAGGTTGCCGCGTCCGACGTCAAGGTGCAGGTCGAGTTTAACCCCCAGCGGGTCACCACCCACCGCCAAGTCGGCTACGCCCGTCATCAACTGAAGAAGGAACAGTTCCGCGACAACACGGTCGATGCCGCCGAACTCGCCGCTGCCGAGGCCGGCAACGCGTTGTACGTCGCCCAGATCAACCCGGCCGGTTCAGGGCCCATCGCCACCGTGCGCGTCCGCTTCAGGATTCCGGGCACCGCCGACACCCGTGAGCACGAGTGGACGGTTCCCTACGAAGGCAGCGCCCGCGCCCTGGATCAATCCAGCCCGACCCTCCGACTGGCCGCCGTCGCCTCCAATTTCGCCGAGTGGCTGGCGCAAAGCCCGTATGCGGCCGAGGTCACCCCCGATGTCCTGCTGCCGCTGTTGAACGGCGTGCCCCAGGTCTGGCCGGCCGATCCCCGCCCCGCCCAGCTCGAATCGATGATCCGCCAGGCCCGCGCCCTCACCGGCAAGTGAGGTCCCCACTTTACACCCCGTTTACCCCGGACCGTCCGGGATCCCCCCATGATCCACTCCATGAACCGTCTGTTCGCGCTTCTCGCCGGCGTCGTGCTGCTTGCCGGAATCAGCCTCCGCGCCGCCGAGACCCGCGCGGAACTCACCAACCTCTCGATCAACGGCGGCGTGCAGGACGGAAAGGCCCGACTCATCCTCGAAGCCAATCTCACCGGCAGCGGCGAACGCAGCCCGGCGCTCTTCTCCACCGCACTCGACCACCACATCACCGTCGCGCCCGACCGCATCACCCACTCGGCCACGGTGACCTT
>JBDNHZ010000179.1:0-2781 GCA_041688515.1 Verrucomicrobiota bacterium | reverse complement strand
TTTGCGGGTGCCGGATTGGACGAGGCCATCCTGCGTGCGGCGGAGATCACCGGGGCGGAAGCCGCCCACGTGGCGGAAGTAGCGAGCGGCTGGTGGCAGGATCCGGAGGCGGTGGAGTTTGGCGCACTGTCTGTGGCGGTGCAGAGGGTGATCGTCCGGGAGCAGCTCATTGAATCGGGGGTGCCACCGTCCTTTGAACTGATCGAAAGGCTTCGTACACAGCCAGCCCGAAGGCATGGCGTCCGCGGTGGTCAGGCGGCCCAGCGGATGGGCGGCTGGATCAAGATCGGGACGACTGAGCTGGCGGATGTTCACCGGGTGCCGGGTGACCAGACGGAATTCGAGGTCTGCTTTGAAGGACGCTGCGGCTCGGCAGACCTGGGATCGGGTGTGGTGCTCCAATGGCGATTCCGTGCGGTACGGGCGGGAAAGGTTCCTGCGGTACCCGGATTCGAGTGCTTCGACGCCGCCCGGATTGGCACGCCCAGCCGGCTCCGACATTGGCGACCGGGAGATCGCATGCACCCGCTGGGAGCGCCCGGCAGCGCGAAGCTTCAGGACGTGCTGACCAATCGGAAGGTACCTGCCGCCACCCGGCGGAAGCTCTGGCTGGCGACCACGCCGTCAGGCGAAGTGTTTTGGGTCGAAGGCCAGCCCCCGGCAGACCCCTTCAAGGTGGTCCCGACGACGAAAAGCTGTCTCCTCCTCCGCTGCCACCGAACGCCATCGGCCGAAGCTTGAGGATCACCCCACCACCAACTGCCGCAATTGGGCCGAATACCGCTTTGCTTCAACCGGACCGTCAGGCAGCGTTCTTCTTCAAGGATGCAACCGGTGGACAACGGATCAGGGGGCGAGGAGCCACAGGCGCGCGGCCAAAGGGAATTGCGTCGGCATACTCGCCATCGTTCGGGGTCATCGAATCCGGCCCGACGATTCACCCGGTATGTCCTGCTGCCCGCGTTGGTATTGGGTGTCGTTGCATTGATTGGCTATTTCTCTTTCCGACCGGCAAGGGCACGACTTCACGAGTGGCGGAGTGTGGGGGTGGTTGCCGAGGCCGAAGCGGCACTTCAGGCAGGCAACCTGGCCGGGGCGTATCGCAAGGTTGAGGTCGCCCTTCAACTGGCCCCGGCCAAGACCGAAGTTCGCCGGGCCGCGGCGCGCATCCATACGGCCATCGGCAGTCCCGAAGCGATCGCGCACTGGCAATCGGTGATCGGGGCGGCCAGCGCGACGACCGAAGACCGGTTGGCTTACGTCGATGCGTGCCTGCGGTTCCAACGGGCAGACCTGGCCTTCGATGAATTGAACCAGCTGGAACCTTCCATCGCCAAATCGCCCGAATTCCTCCGGCGCGTGGTCCGATACATGATCCTGGTCACCGACTACACCTCGGCGGTTCCCTATGCCCGGGAAGCTCAGGTGGCCAATCCCCGGGACGAGGAGTTCGAGTACCTGCTGGGCATGTGCCTGCTGATGTCCAATAGCAGTGAATGGACCGAAGAAGGTTGGCGACTGTTGACGTCCATCGCACTGGCCTCGGGATCGCAGCAATTGGCGGCCGCAAAAACTCTGCGTGGCACCGGACGTCTCTCCCTGGCGGAGGCACGGCAGATTTCCCGTGCCCTGGAGCGCCGGGCGGACCTTGGATTCGAGGACCGATTGACGATCGCAGGATTGCGATTGGGGAATGACTTCGCGCAGCGACAACGGGCGGTCACGGCGCTCGGAGAAGAGGCTCCCCCGGCCAACGATCAGGAGAGGTTGGCTTACGCACGGTGGTGTCTGGAGATGCAGACGCCCGGAGTGGCCAAGACGTTCCTCATGGGCCTCCAGACCACCAATGCCGCGCTGCAGGCAATCCGCTTGGATGCGGCTGCCCTCGATGGCGACTGGAAGGCAATGACGGCATTGATCGAGCAGGACAAGCCGCAGCTGTCCCCGACCCATATTGCCTGCGTGCAGGCATGGCGAATTTCGTCTGAGGAAGGACCGGCAAAGGCCGCCGGGGCTTTTACCGCTGCCATCGGACTGGCGACTTCCGGGAAGGCGGGTACCAGTTGGGTGCCTCTGGCCACGGTTGCCGAGTGGGCGGAGCGCGCTCAACTGCCCGAGATCGCCATCGCGGCCCTCGATCCTTTGCTTGCGTCGCGCACTTCCGTTCCGTGGGCGGCTCGCAGCATCCTTCGGATCGGACAGTCGCTTGATCGGATGGAACCCAGTTTTCCCGCATTGCGCGCACTGCGACAATACGCCCCTTCGGATCGATCGGTTCTCGAAGGTTTTTCCTACGTCGCCCTGCTACTGAATCGTGATCTGGAGGATGCAGGCAGGATTTCCGAAGAGCTTGCCAACCGGCCCAACGCAGGTCCCAGGGCCGGTCTCCTGGCGGCATTTGCAAAGGTGCGGTTGGGCAAAGCGGCCGAGGCCTTGGAACTGCTGGAAAGGACCGGATTGGATCCGAAGCTCCTGAATGTCCGGTCGCAGGTGATGCTTGCCTTCATCCGCCACGCAGCAGGCCAACGGAGTGGCGCCCGTCAACTGGCGCGGGAGATTCCCCGCGAGAGTCTCAAGGCCGAGGAACGGTTGTTGCTCGAGCAGTTGGACTGATCGGGCTCCCGGAAGATTCCACGACCCGTTCGAAATCGCCCTCCGGCCCATGCTCAATTGGATCTGGCTCGCACTCATCCTCTCGGGAGCGCTGATTGCCGGGTTTACGGGTCGTGTCCAACCCGCGGTCGACGGAGCTTTCAGCAGCGTTACCAAGGCGGTGGAGCT
>JBDNHZ010000024.1:0-7259 GCA_041688515.1 Verrucomicrobiota bacterium | reverse complement strand
TCCGCCTCCTCACGTCGGCAGCTACGAACGGCGCGATGGGGGTAGCTGCCGAGGGAACGAGGCGGACCCCAGACGAGTCAAAGTACGCGTACATCCGCCTCCTCACGTCGGCAGCTACCCAGGTTGGTGTCGCCGCCCAACTGATCGGGGGCAGTGTGAAGATGCGCCCTTGAGGGAGGGGTTGCGGAATCACTGCTTCCCGCCGGAGGGGCTGACGCATAAGGTTCGACCGAATGAAGCATGGTGGAAAAGCGATGCAGTCGGCGGTGAAACTGCTGCTGTTGGCCGTGGTGATCCTGGGGGTGTTGGCCGTGGGCCTGCGTCTGGTCGGGGTCCCGGTCGGTTGGACCCTCGGAGCGGTGCTGACGCCGTTCGTTGGGTTTGCCCTGTTCACCCTCTATTTCTTCCGCGATCCGACGGCGCAGGTGCCCCCCGGCGCGGGGTTGGTGGTGGCGCCGGGACACGGCAAGGTGGACATCATCGACGAGATCGACGAACCGGCAGTGATGGGGGGCCGGTGTCGCCGGGTGTCGATCTTCCTTTCGGTCTTCAACGTCCACGTCCAGCAGGCGCCGGTCGCCGGGCGCGTGATGTGGGTGAAGCACAACCCGGGCAAGTTCCTCAACGCGCTGAAGGCCGAGTCGGCGACGGAGAATGAAAATGTGCTGATCGGTTTCGACGCGACGGAACCAGGCAAGGGCCGCATCGGGATGCGATTGCTGGCCGGGTTGATTGCGCGGCGCATCATTCCCTGGCTCAAAGAGGGGGAGGAGATCGCCAAGGGCGAGCGCGTGAGTCTGATCCAGTTCGGTTCGCGGGTGGACCTTTACCTGCCGCTGTCGGCGGTGGTGGAGGTGAAGCTGGGGCAGCGGGTGGTGGGTGGAGAAACCGTCGTGGCCCGGTGGCAATCATGAGCAAACCGTCTTCAGGAACCGGTGTGAAATCCGCGGAACCGGAGGAGCAATCCGCGAAGATCCCGATCTATCTTCTGCCGAACCTGTTTACCGCCGGGAACCTTTTCTGTGGGTTCCTCGCCCTGACCAAGATCGTGGAGAGTGATCTGGGCTCCGGCAATTATCGCGACATCAAGGTTGCCCTCTTCCTGATCCTGCTGGCCTGCATCTTTGATCTGCTGGACGGCCGGGTCGCCCGCATGGGGGGATATGAGAGTCCGTTCGGTCGCGAGTTCGATTCGCTGGCGGACATCGTCTCGTTCGGTGTGGCGCCCGCGTTTCTGGTGCATCGCATCGTGCTTCACGATGTGTTCCGCAATCACCCGGAGATCGGGTGGTTCATTGCTGCGGCCTATGTGATCTGTGGAGCCTTCCGCCTCGCCCGGTTCAATTGCATCGCGGCGATGGCCGGGACTGGCGGCGGCCGACATTTTCTCGGCTTCCCGATCCCGGCGGCGGCGGGGTTGGTCGCGTCGCTGACCCTGTTGCTCGTCCACTGGAACGAAAAGGATTTCCCCAAGGGCAACTGGCGGTTTGCGCTCCCGGTGATCCTCGTCTTCCTCTCGGCCATGATGGTCAGCGAGGTGAAGTATCCGACCTTCAAAAAGATCCATTGGCGGACCCAACGGCCCTTCACCAAGATGGTGGTGATCGTCCTGGTCGTGGGGCTGTTTGTGATGCTCTGGAAGCGTCTGTTGCCCTTTGCCGCCCCTGCCGGCTTTACTGCCTATCTGCTCTATGGATTCGTCCGACCGTTCATCTCCCGGCGCATGCAGCAGCGGGTGGAAGCGGATGACAATGACGAGGAGGAAGCGGGTTCCGGTCCAGACGCCAGCAACGACGACGGAGCCGGCCGGGCCTGAGGTTTCGATCGCATGACCGTCGATCCTCTGAACGCCGCTGTGCTCGGCTATTTCGCGGGTCTGGTGAGCAGCGTTCCCGGGGGTCCCGTGAATGCGACCCTGATCGCCGAAGGACCCCGGCATGGATTGCGCTGGTGCCTGTTCATGGGGTTGGGCGCAATGCTGATGGAGGCCATCTACTGCGGATGTGCCTTTGCTGGATTCGGCGGTTTCTTCGAGTCGCGCTGGGTTCACGCCACCATCGAGCTGATCAGCTTCCTCCTGATGCTCTGGCTCGGGATCAAGTATCTGCGCGGCGGTTCCATTCCCGGCGAGCAACGGATGGAACACTTCGTCGAGGTGACCTTCCATCCTCACACGGCTTTCTGGACCGGCTTCCTCCGGGTGATGGGCAATCCGGGTGTGCTGCTCCTCTGGATCACGGTTGCCGCCACGTTGCTGTCGCGGGATTGGATCGACAACCGCTGGTCCAGCAAGTGGGCGTTTATTGCCGGGGTGGCCGGCGGCGGGTTCAGTTGGTTCGCCCTGCTGGGATGGGGCGTCACCCGGGGCCACGGCCGGTTCTCCGATGCCACCCTCCGTCGGCTCTCGCAGGCGAGCGGATTGCTGCTGCTGGTGGTGGCGGCGGCGGTGGGCTACCGGCTCATCCATCTGCTCGCCAGCGGTCATGCGGTGCGAAGGTAGGGAGGGGAAGTCAGAGTCTTCTGACGTCGACGCCTACGGGTAGGACGAGGGGACGAGGCTCCATTCCTCCGGTTCCCCGAACTTCGAACTCCCCCCGCGTCCTCGCACAGGCTATTGCAGTGGGGTGCAAGACGGATGGTTTCCGGGAATCGCGGATCTGGATGTGTCGGGTGAGGCTCAGGCGAGCCTTCATGCCCGGGCAGCCGCGGTGTCGCGGGAACGATTTGGTCGGTCGGTCTTCGTTCGGGGGGTGGTGGAGGTTTCCAATTTCTGTCGGGAGAATTGCCACTATTGCGGGATGCGTCGCGATAATCGGGGTTTGGGACGGTTCCGGGCATCCCACGATGATCTCGCCGAATTGCTCGTCCACCATCGTCCGGCCAGCATGACGGATGTGAACATCCAGGCGGGCGAAGATCCGGTGGCGGCGCGGGAGTTGGTCCTGCCCCTGGTCCAGACCTTGCGTCGGGAGACCCCGCTGGGGATCAGCGTCTGCCTGGGGACGTTGTCGCACGACTTGACCGAGGCGCTGATGGAGGCGGGAGCGACGATCTACATCATCAAGTTCGAACTGGCAAATTCGGAGCTCTACCGCCAGCTCGGCGCACCCGGAACACTGGCGGAGCGGTTGGCGCACATCCGCTGGCTCGCGGCGCGGGGATGGCAGGTCAGTTCCGGATTCATCGCGGGATTGCCGGGGCAGGACGGCCAGTCGTGGTTGGAGAACCTGCGTCTGGCGCTGGATCTGCCCTTGATCGGGTGCAGCGTGAGTCCCTTTGTGCCGGGCGAATCCACCCCGCTTGCGGATGCCAGTGGCGAGGGGATCGATCGGACCCTGAACTCGATGGCGGTCCTGCGGTTGCTGCGTCCCGGTTGGGTGATTCCCGCGGTCAGTGCCCTCAATCTCGCCGAACCCGGCATGGGATATCGTCGGGGCCTGCGCACCGGTGCCAATCTGTGCACGATCAATCTGACTCCCGGGGATGTGCGGGGGGATTACCTGCTCTATCGCCGGGACCGTTTCATCATGAACGAGGAGCGCATCCTTGAGGCCATCGAGTCGGCGGGCCTGGAACCTTCCCGACATCGTCTGAGCGACCACCTGGCGCTGACAATGGCCACCTGACTCAGGCTCGGCCCCACGAGCGCCAGCCTTCGCGGACTTCCAGCGCCAGCCACGAAAGAATGGCCCGCAGCACCGGACGCCCGGTGGATCGGTCCGGAAGAAAGCCGTTGAGCAGGAATCGCTGCCCGTTGTTGTGGCGTCCGAAAGTTCCGCGTCGCCTTCGCTCCTCCGCGATGCGCGCCAACCGTCGGTTGTAAGTGGACATCAGCAGGAACGGGATCTGGCTCTCGGGAAGGCTGAACACCGGGTTGCGCAGGGCCTTTGCGCCGTCCAGGACCGGCTGGGAGACCACGCCGAGGTAGTACAGGCCAAGGTCGAGTCGGAAGCCGATCCGGAGCAGTTCGTAGTCTCCCATCCAGGCGTATTTGTCCCGGTACACCGCGTCGAACCACCGGGTATAGCACCGGGCAAAGGCTTCGTTGTGAAGGTGGACCCGGGGCGTCACCGGTTCGCCCGCGAACGAGCGCAGGATCAGTTCCACTGCCCGGGTGGTCGTGTAACTCAACCAGTCCATGCCCGGGCTGTAGAAGGGATCGATGAACCCCGCTGCGTCACCCGCCAGCACGAAGCCATCCCCCGCGATCGGTTCACAGGAGTAGGCAAGGTTGGCGCGCCATTTCACGTCGCCTTCGATCGGTTCGGCGTCCTTCAAAATCTCGTTGCCGGCGGGATGAGCGCACAGGAAGGCCTTGAGCCTTTGTCCCAGGGAACCCGAGCCCTCGGGCCATCGCACCCGGCGTTGGTCGAACACAACCCCGACCGAGGTGTCGCCCCCCTTGAGCGGGATGAACCAGGCCCACCATCCGTCACCGACCACGTGGTTGGTGGCCGTGGTGCGGATGCCATGGCAGGCGGCACCCCAGGCGGGGAAACGGGTGGCAAGATCAAGTCCGTCCCAGTCCTGCACCCCCTTCCAGCGGGCCCAGCAAGCGGTGGTGGGATGGGCGGCATTGGTCCGAAGCCAGCCCTGCTGTCGGGCAAGCAGGCAGCTGAACCCACTTCCATCGACCACCCAACGCGCCCGGAGGGTCCGGGGACCGGACTCCGTTTCGATCGAGAGTTGCTGCACTCCACCTGCCTGGAGTTCAACCCGACGGACCTTGGCAGACCGCAGGACGATGGCTCCGGCGACCGCGGCGCGGCGGAGCACTTCTTCGTCCAGGGTGCTGCGGTCCACCTGCCAGGCCGGGACTCGGGCCAGATAACGACCGCCTAGCTCGCTGCAACCCGGCAGATCCCGGGCGGCCGGGTTGGCGAACCAGAACCGCATGCCTTGCTTGGTCAGTTGCGTTTCGTTGAGGAACTGGGTGAGCCCGAGAACGCGACTCAGGAAGTACCCGCTGACTTCCACCGTGGCCTCCCCGACGCGCCGCGGAAAGTGATCGGATTTCTCAACGACGACGATGCGCAGGCTCGGTCGTTCGCGCAGCAGCAACAGGGCGGTGGCGGCCCCCGCCAGGGAGCCCCCGATGATCGCGACGTCGTAATCCGGATCCTGCATCGCCGGATTCCGCGGATGCCCGGGGACCAACGCAAGACCTCAGTGGGCGAATGGGCTGCGGAACTGGGCGCATTCAAATGGAAGTCAGAGTCTCCTGACGTCGTACCCGTAAGTGACGAGGTGACGAGGCTCATTCCAGTCCGGCCTGGGGCAGTGTCAAGTTTCGCCCGGCGGAACTCGGACCGTGCCCGGTGATTTGACGCCTTCCATCGTCCTCCGTAGCGTGGCCTGGCTTTTCGCGATGTTGTTTCCTTTCACCTCCGACCCTTCCTCTCCGTCCCGAGTGGTCGTCACCGGTGCGGGCATCGTCACCGCCCTCGGCGTTGGGTGGGAGATCAACGCCGAGGGGTTTCGCCGCGGGCGGACGGCGTTTCGTCCGGTGCAGGGGTTCGACGTTTCACGACAGCGCACCAAGCGGGCGGCGGAAGTGGATGTTGCCGGTTCCCTTCCGTCGACGGGGTTGTCGGCCCGTCAGGAGGGCCGGATGGATCGTGCAGGTCGAATGCTGGTGCAGGCGGCTCACGAGGCCTGGACGCAGGCGGGTTGGTCCGTGGGGCAGACGGATCTGCCGCTGGTGCTCGCCACCACCAGCGGAGGGATGGCGCTGGGCGAAGAATTCTATCGCCGTGCATCGACCCATCCAGCGTGCCGTACCGGGCAGGCCGCCCGGGTGATCCATTACCAATCGCAGCGGCAGGTGCTCGACCTGATGGATGCCTTCGGGTTCTCGGGGCCTTCGACGGTGATCGCGAATGCCTGTGCCTCGGGTTCAAATGCCGTGGGTGCCGCCTTCGAGAAGATCCGTTCAGGACGCGTCCAACGGGTGTTGACCGGTGGATACGATGCCTTGAGCCAATTGGTTTTCGCGGGATTCGACTCTCTCCAGGCGTTGTCACCGACCACGTGCCGTCCCTTCGATGCCCGGCGGGACGGGTTGGCCCTGGGCGAGGGCGCGGCCGTCCTGGCGCTGGAATCGCTGACCTCCGCCGACCAACGTGGAGCACCCGTGCTCGGTGAGATCGTCGGGTATGGCGCGGCCACGGACCGGCACCATCTGACCCAACCGCATCCGGCCGGAGACGCGGCGCTGGCGACCATGATGGCCGCCTGCGGGATGGCGGGGATCAACCCGGCGCAGGTGGGCTACGTCAATGCCCACGGCACGGGAACTCCCCTCAATGACTCGGCTGAGGCCGCGGCGATCGGGAGATGGGCAGGGGCGGAAGCAGGCCGGATCCCCGTCAGTTCGACCAAGGGTTGCATCGGTCACCTCCTCGGGGCGGCCGGCGCGGTGGAGGCGGTGGTGTGCCTGATGGCCTTGCGGGGTCAGTGGCTGCCGCCGGGTCGCCCGGTGGAGGTCGCGGATCCGGCTTGTGGTTTCCCTCTGGTGTCGGGCCCGTCGGATGCCGCGTTCGAGTACGCCTTGAGCAACTCGTTCGGGTTCGGCGGCGCCAACGCCACCCTGGTGTTCCGGAGGTGGGCATGAACCGGATCTACCTCCACGGATACGGTGTCGTCTCGCCCGCCGGTTGGGGCATGGCGCCATTCCGCGAGGTGCTCGATGGCGTCCGTACCCTGGTCCCGGGAGCACTGGAGCGCCCCGACGGATCCCGACGCCCTGCGTTCCGCGTTCCGGCACTGACGGTGCGTCCCGCTTGGTCGCTGCACGCACGTCTGCGACGTTCGAGCCCGATCTCGCAGTTCACGGTCGCCGCGGCGTCGGAGGCGTTCGGCGGTGAACGTCCGGGAGTGGAAGGTGGGCTCGGGATCGTCTCCTGTGTCATGGGCGGGAGCGTTCAGTATTCGCGGAGGTTTTTCGGCGAAGTCTTGGTCGATCCGTCCACGGCCAGTCCGCTCCTGTTCCCCGAAACGGTCTTCAACGCCCCGGCGTCCCACCTGGCCGCCGTTCTCGGCACCTCCGCTCGCAATGACACCTGCGTGGCCGATGAATCGGGATTCATCGCCGGGTTGGCCATCGCGGCGGATTGGCTGTCGCGGGGCGTCGTCGGGAAGTGCCTCGTCGTGGCCGCCGAAGAAGCCGACTGGATCACCGCCAAGGCGGGGCGCCTGTTCTCCCGACGTTCCGTGTTGTCCGAAGGCTCGGCCGCCGTCTGGCTCCGGCGGGAGCCGGG
>JBDNHZ010000178.1:0-8823 GCA_041688515.1 Verrucomicrobiota bacterium | reverse complement strand
TCAATCGGGCCGGGAACGTCCGTGGGCCGGGGTACGTTCGACTGGAAGTCAGAGTCTCCTGACGTCGTCTCCTACGAGTAGGCGACGAGGTCACGAGGCTCACTTCAATCGGGCGGGGAACGTTCACGGACTCGCGGAGCTCGTCCCTCCAAAGGCAGTCTCCTGACGTCGTCTCCTACGGGTGGAACGTCCGTGGACCGCCTGTCTTATTGCCTTCGTTCTCTTCTTCTCCATTGTCAGTTGTCAGCAGCATCGTCCTCGCACTCATGCCCTCCCGAGTATCCGCACTGATTCTGGTCGCCCTTGCACTGTTCACGGGTTGTCTTCATCGCCGCCCTGCGGCGGTGCATCGGTCCGTCCCGATCGGAATCTATTCCCCCGGCAGCACCTCCAATCTGCCGATCCTCAGGCAAGCCGGATTCTCCCATGTCCGAGGCTCCGCAAACCGGGAGTTTCTCGACGCTGCCCAATCGGCGGGCCTCGGAGTCCTTGCCAACCCCGGCACCTCGGCGGGTGTCGGATTCAATCCGGCTGCGGTAAGAACCAGTGTCCGCCTTTGGGATCGGCATCCCGCCCTCTGGGCGTGGTACCTCAGCGATGAACCCGATCTCAACGAGGTCAGCCCCGCAGAGGTGTCTCTGGTACGGCGCACCCTGCTGGCAGCCGGGAGTCGACGGCCATCAGCTCTGGTGGTGTATCGCGGGCCGTCCCTCGCGACCCATCACGATGCGGACATCCTGATGGTGGATCGCTACCCCGTCGGCTGGCAGCCTCTCGCCGCATTCTTTCAGCACATGCGGCACGGAGCCGTTGCCGCAGGAGTTGGCCACCGGTCCTTCATCGCCGTGATCCAGTCGTTCGATTGGTCGGTTTACTCTGACATCCATCCTTTCCCCGAGCCGATCACTCCCCGTCCACCCACCACGCGCGAGCTCCGATGCATGGCCTGGGGTGCTCGCGTGATCGGGGCCGATGGACTGTTCTTCTACTGCTTCGACGATGGCCGGTGGCGCATCCGGGAGCATCCGGAAACATGGGAAGGCCTTTGCCAGGTCGTCCGAGAAATTCGAGACCGGGAACCCCTTTTCACCGCACCTCGATGGGGCCTGCCGCCGCGATCCGAGAATCTGGAGCCTTCCCGCCGATTCAACGAAGCGATCGAGCCCTCCGTCATCTGGTCAGCCGTCCGGGTAAGTCCAGGAGCCCCCGGGATTCCCCCGGGCACCTACTGGATACAGGTCAATACTACCGCCGAATTCCATCAACTGCGCATCCGCGATGCCGGATGGGCCGGCGTGGCTCTGCACGATCTCGACCGCGATACTCTCCGTCAGATTGATGCCGACGGCTGGATGGAGCCTTTGAGTCCCTACGAGGTGCGCCTCATGGGGCCCATACCCGACAGACCCTGACCATGGCTTCTTTGGGGTGCAGCCGGTGAAGAGGCCGCAGCGGCTCAGCCGTATCCACCCACTCCCTGTGATCTGTGGATCCTTCATTGCGGCTTCGACGGAACAGGCCCCAAGGCGGCGAAGACGGCCGCGACAACCAGAAACATCAGGTGGATTGAGGGGATCTGGAATGGGAAATCCAAGCGGCCATGGGCCAACACACCGATCAACCCGATCCCGAAGAGCAGCGTCGACTCGCGCTGGATCGGGACAGTGCCGATCCGCAGCTTGAGAACTGGAAGCATCAGGAGCATCGCGACAACCAGGGCAAAGCCTACCCACCCGAAAGTGATTCGTGTTTCGAGCCAGTCGTCGTGAACGTAGCCGTGCCATCGAAGCCGGGCACCCGAACGATACAAGCCGTTCAAGGTTAGAAACGTTTCGGCCCCGGAGCCCCAGACAGGAAAGTCCTCCCCCATCTTCCGGGCCACGTCGAAGATCTCGGTTCGGCCCGCCAGGGTCTCGTCCACCAATGAATTTTCAAAGCGTGCGCTGAGGAATTTCCCTGCCAAACCCCAACCCAACGCCAGCGCGACCACAAACGCCCCCGCCATCGCCAACCGCGGGCGCCAACCTTTCATCGCGTTTCCGAGCACCAGCAGCGCCAGGCCCATCTCCACCAGGGCAATTGCAATGCCACCCCTGCTCGCCGCCACAATGACACCCGTGACCATCAGGGCCACGCACAGGAGCAGCATCGGATAGGCCCTGCCACCCGCCCGGATCGGCTTCTCCGTCGGGCGCAACGCCTCCTGTCTCAATGCCCACCAGAACCCAAGTGCGATCGGCCAGACGACGTTGATGAACTGCGCTGCGTTGGCCCGATAGGGATAGGGCCCAAACATCCCTGTATTGGGCATGCTGGGAAGGGTGATGGACCACAACAGATCCTTGTCTCCATCCAGACGATGAAGGATTCCCACCAGCGCGATGGCAGCCGTGTTGAACGACAGGATCCATAGCAGCCAACGCACCCGGTCAGGCACCCGCCCAACGTCGTCGCGATCCCGGCCGTCTACCTCCCGGTGCCGTTCAGCACTCGACTTGATCAGCAACCAGTCCCGAGCCGCCCAAAACGTCGCGGCGAAGGCCAAGTACCGGAAGAACGCCTTTCGGGTGGCCGCCAGATCATAGGTCGTCGGCAGCCAGGACACGGCATCCCGATAGAGGAACTCGACGCCATCCTGGGTCCAGTTCACTTCAGCCCGGGCATTCCAGAGGCTCACCGCCACCTGCAGCAGCAGAAGGATCGTCAGCCCCATCAGGATCCAGACCGGCCACCGTGATGCGGTGCCCTCCCGCCGCCAGCAGGTGGGCTGGAAACTCGTGAAACGCGTCAGGCTCCACTTGAACGCCAGCAGGAGTCCCAGCGCCCAACCGGTTCCGATGATCACCCACGAACTCCACACGAGCGTCCCGCCTGCGCCCCAGGGAGCAAAGACCAAGAGGAACAGGAGCAACGCCCCGGAGGCCGTGTCCAACCGCCGATGCCAACGCCGTCCGAATGAAGCAAAACCTCCCCGTTCCATGAATGGGTTGGATCCTGCCGGGGGACGGGGCGTTTGTCATCAGGATGCCAATGGGGCAAGGTTCCTCTGCTGTGGCGAACGGCGCGTGGGTAGGGCACCCTCTTTCCATGAAACGCCTGCTTCTGATGGTCGCAATGGTTTCCGCGCTGGGCGTGCTCTGTGGCTGTCGGTCCTTCGAATCCGACTGGACTGCGGCCACCGCTCCGGTGGGCCTCACCGGGAGATGGGTGGGCACGTGGCAGAATACCAACAACACCCATTCGGGTCCGCTCCGAGCCGTGATCTGGCAGCAGGACACGAATCATTTCACCGCCCGTTTCCATGCCGGCTGGGGCAAACGTTCCGGATCCTTCAAGACCCGGCTTGCCGGCACCTGGCAGGCCGAAACTTTCGAGTTCAGCGGGAAACGTCGGATCCTGGGGGTTCCGATCCGCACCACGGGAACCGCCACGGCCACCCGACTCGATTCCGGGTACGACAGCCCCTTCGACCAAGGCACGTTCACGTTGCGACGGGAGTAGATGGCCGACCCCGCCAAGCGACGGTCCGCATTGACCAAGCGGAGTTGAAGACAGCGACCACCGATCCGAGTCCACCCTGTGGTGCACACCATGAGACTCCCTCCCTTCAAAACTGGGTTCGCGTTCCTGGGCTCGGCCTTGGGGCTGGCCCTGTTCCTGACCGCCTCTTCCCTGTTGGGATCGGATGTCGCCGCGCCCGCTCCGACCACCGGGTCCGGCTTTTCCTTGCTCCTCTTTCTGGCTCCGTTCCACATGGTGGTCCTGCACCTGCCGATCGGGTTCATCAGCATGGTCACGGCCCTCGAACTGTGGACTTGGTGGAAGCCCTCGGCGGAACGCCGTGCCGTCATCCAGTTCGGGCTGCTCCTCGCCGTGGGCGCGACGGCAGCGACGATGATCCTCGGCTACCTGCGGGCCTCGGGGGGCGGTTATGACGAACTGACCCTGGGCCGGCACCGGGGCTGGGGCATTGCTGCCGGGTCGTTGATCCTGATTTCCTGGGGACTGCATTGGGTGACGCTCCGGCACCCGGCGCCCGGCGGGTTGATTGCCTTCCGCACCCTGCTCTTCACCGGCTTTCTCTGTTTTTCGGTGGCCGGACACCACGGGGGTAGCCTCACCCACGGCAGCGCCTTCCTCACCGAGAACGCGCCAGCGGCGGTCCGTGGGTTTCTGGGCATGACCCCGGATTTCGCCGGAGTCACGACGCAGGCCGGATCCACTGGCGGGTATGAGGACGTCCGCGCCTCGCTGGAAAAAAAGTGCTTCATCTGCCACGGACCCGAGAAGCAGAAGGGCAAGCTTCGACTGGATGAACGCGCTCTGGCGCTCCAGGGCGGGGCCAGCGGCAAGCCGGCCATCACCCCGGGCGATCCCGGACGATCGGAGATCATCCGGGCCTCGCTGCTGCCCAAGAACCACGACGAATCCATGCCGCCCGAAGGCAAGGAACCGCTGACGGAAGTCGAACTCGCGGCACTGATCCGCTGGATCCAGGAAGGCGCGCGGTACTGAGGCGTCGAGCCACAGGGCTGCAGCAGAGCGTGATTCACAACCACGACGCAACGGACGCGACGTGAGGGAAGGAACCGGTCCGGACGTGGTGGTCGTTGCGTCGTGGTGGTTCAAACCGCCTGCTTCGCTGGTTGCAGGCTGGGGAGACCGTCTGCATCTCGCGTCGCAGCAGCATCGTCGCCCAACTGGTCCCCCCGACTCCGAGCGCTCCGTCGGATTTCAAGCTGCCAGATTTTTCGAAACAGCGCCGAAAGACGCTTGGCCGCGGTTCGGCAGGATCCCGGATGCCAAGCGCGGTCGACGAGGAACGAGCCAGCTACTGAGGGGACGGCGTCCCCAGATACTCCTGGGCCTCCCGGTAGCCGGGGGAGATCCGCAGCACTTCCGAGTAGGACTGACGCGCCAGGTTGGTGTTGGCCTCCTTCACGGCGATCCGTGCCAGATGAAGATGGGCAAGGGCCGAGTTGGTGCTGAGTTCGAGGGCGCGTCCAAGGTGTCCGCGGGCCTCGGCCAGACGCCCTTCGCCCGCCAACGCCACTCCCCACTGCACTTCGGCTTCGAGGAGATCGGGACGCAACCGCGCGGCCGTTGCGAACTGCGTGTAGGCCTCGGGATACCGCTTCTGTCGCGACAACGCCAGTCCGAGCAGGGCGTGAACTTCGGCGGTCCCGGGACGCAGGGCGAGCGCCTCGCGGAGCAGCGGTTCCGCCTGGGCGGCGGACTCGTCGCGGGTGGCCAGCATGCGTCCCATCTGAAGGCGCACGGCGAAGTGATGGGGCATTCGTTCGACCACCTGTTTCCAGGCGGCCATGGCTCCTTCCACGTCGCCGAACGACTCGTGCAACCGGCCGAGCTGATCGTAAAGCACCCAGTCGTCCGGACGTTGGGCGATCCGCTTGCGGAACACCTCCGCCTGAGCGGTGAACGCGGTCGGTTGAACCCCCTTGGCCAGCGCCGCGAGCTCGCGCTGAAACCGGGCATCGCGATCCGCGGCGTAGGCCTGGGTGCTGAAAGGCGGCCGTCGAAAGCGGCTTCTGACGCCGTCCACCACCCGGAAGTCTCCCCAACTGGTCAGCGCCAACCGCTGGGCCACCTCGTTCAGGGAGATCCAGTCTGGCTTCGCCCCCTCCTTCAAGGGAGCGGGCAACGCTTCGAGCAGCGCCGACCCCGACAGCAATCCCAACAGGTAGCTTCCGGGCAGCCGGAAATGCACGTGTTCCCAGAACAACTCGTCGCCGGGAACGCCATACCGCGCGTTCCTGGCGAAGGTGGTCTCGGCGTCCATCAACCAGACCCCTTCCGCCTCGCGCTTGCCGGCGACCCGACGGATCACCTCATTCAATTCCGTGTCGGCGCGGAAACGGAGCGTGTCGAGGTCCCGGGCGCGGGCAAAACCGGCAGCCGCGTTGGTATCGCCCGATGCCGCCGCCAGGCGTGAGCGACGGAACATCAGTTCTGCGTGGCCGGCATCGATTCCCAGGGCCCGGTCGTAGGCCTTTCTTGCGGCCACGGCATCGCCGCGTTCCTCGGCCTGGGATCCTTCGCGGAAGGCGGATTCCCAGGTCGGACGCGCGTCAGCGGACAGGGTCGGGGACAGACGGGAGGCGAACGGAGCCGAGTCCCGCTGGTTCACCGCCACGGTTCCCACGACGACCTTCGCGCCCGAGGCACGGCCGGCCTCGATGATGGCGCGCAGATTGGACTCGAAGGTTGATCGAACCGTGGCCAGCCGGGGATCCTCCATTGCCACCTGCTGATCGAGGAACATTTCCAGTCCGCCCCAGGTCTGCGGACTCCGACGGGCTGCGCCGACCCGACGTGCGATGCCCTCAAGCCATTGCCCGGTCCGGGTCTGCTTCAGCAACAACCCCATTCGGACCATCGCCCCGTACGGGGCCTGCTGACCGAAGACGGTTCCCGGGCCGAAGGGGCCGGTGACCTCGTTGTTGCCCATGTAGATCACCCAGACATCCGCGTTCAGGCGGGTGCAATCGCGGGCGATCTCGCGGATCACATGGGAATTGATGGCGGTCACCGCCGCGTTGATCACCTCCACCTTCCTTCCTGGCAATCGCGCTTCCAGCATCGATTCCAGGACCCGGGGAAAACCGTAGGCCGGCTCGGGATCGCCCATGGCCGCCGACTCGCCCAGGACCAGAACGCGGAGCGAACCGGGTTCGCGCACGACCGGGACGGCGAGGGGTTGTGGAGCCCGGCCCAGTTCCGGAGGCATGAAACGCCAGGTGAACCGGGGATTCTCGTTCCAGACGGGCTTTCCCTTCACCTCACCGCGCACCAGAAAACCGGTGGGCCAGCCCACCCCCGCCAGGCGCAGGACCAGTTCCGGTCCGACGAGCACCACCACGCAGGCCAGAAACACCGCCAGCAGGCGGAAAAGCCATACACGTCCACCCGACGCCACCGCGCCTGGCTCTGTCCCCGGGGAAATCACGCCCGATGAGAGGAGATCCCCGGGGGCGGTTCAAGACGGCAAATACTCCACCGCGTCATTCACATCCTGGTTGGCCCGTTGGCGGGGAATCACGGGTTTGGCCCTGTTCAAGCGCCTGCTTTTGAGATCGAACGTTGCCGAACACTTCGACGCAATTCTTCAAAGGATGCTGCGTCGGCCGCCGCCGCTGGAGGCGAGCTTGCGCCCGCAAGAAGAAGGTCGCGCAGCGGGGCCGCTTGAGGGTGCAGGGAGGAAGAGATGGGCAATGTAGCGCCATGGGAGGCCTTCATCCCGGAGGGATGGGAGCCATTAGCCCGGGGTCAGCGAAGCGCCACCCCGGGAGAACGATGGAATGGAGGATCAGCCCCGGAGGGGTTGCTGGAACGCCTCCGGCGTAGAGGCGATCGATTCCACACGCGTCCCCCGACCGAGGGAGGGGACGAGCTCCAAGGCTTGTCCGTCCGAATCCTCATCCTTTCGCCGAACTGCTCGACGGCCTCGCGCCAAACCCCACACTTCCGGCGTGGCGATTCCACGCAGAGCAAAGAACCGGGCAGCGAAGGCTGCGAAGACGTCCAAATCAACCAGCCTGATCTTGTCCGGGGTGGCCGGAAAGCGGCTGACTCCGGCGCAGAAGGCGTTCAACCAGCGGATCCGTGAGATTGAGGAGTTGCGGGTCCAGATCGCCAGACAGCAGCAGCGTCTCGACGAATACATCGCGGTGCACACCCGCCGGATCCGGCCCTTGGAGCAGCGCCTGGCCGAGCAGGCCATCCAACTCATCCTGCAACTCTACCCCCATTTCACCGCCGGCGGGGGCATCAAGAAAAAGGCCCTCAGGCACCGCATCCTGCTCCGCAACGCGATCCTTCGCTACTTCGAGGATGTGTTGGACCACCGCGGTCTGGAGCTTCCACCCGAACTGGTGACGGTGTTCGAATCCATCAATGGCGCCTCCCTGGAGGAGATCCGACAGCAGGACTTCATCGAGATGCGGGATGCGATTGCGGAGGAGTTCAAGCGGTCCGGAGCCAAAGTCGATCTGTCGGGACTCGATCCCTCGCTCCCACCGGAGGAACTCCGGGCGCGCCTGGAAGAATTGGAAAAGATCAGCCGCAAGTGCGACAGCGAACGGGCGGAGCGCACCTCGAAGCCGAAGGGTCGCCGTGCCATCGAGGCGGAGGCCCGGGAACGGGAAATGGAGGAACTCCGCAAGAAGGACATCGGCACCCTTTACCGGCAGCTCGCCAAGATGCTCCATCCTGACCTGGAACAGGACCCGGCCCGGCGGAGTGAGAAAGAGTCGGCCATGAAGGATCTCACCACCGCCTACAAGGCCAACGATCTCCACGCCCTCCTTCGCCTCGAGTTGACCTGGATCACCCGCGAGGGCGCCGACGTCGAGCAACTCTCCGAGCAAAAGCTCACCGTTTACAATCAGGTCCTCCAGGAACAGGTCGAACAACTCCTCGGCGACCTGGAAACGGTTCACATCGACCCGCGCTACAGTCCGCTTCGGACGATCATGCATCCGATCTTCGGCATCACGGACTTCAGCGCCGACGACCACATCCAAAGACTGGGCTTACGCATCGGGGTGAACGACGCATGGATCGCGGGCCTCGCCAGCGAGAACCCGGGCCCGGCCCTGCGTGAGATCCTCGAAGACGCCGACACGCCGTTCTGAGCCAAGGGAACGGGGGAAGCTGCGGCAACAGCGCCGCGTGACGCGTTCGTGGCGGCCTCGTCCAACCCCACGAGCTGCGCTGCTCCGGTTTCCTCCTGGTGGTCCTTAGCCTGAGCCCGTCGCCTCCTACGCGTCGGCGACGAGGTCACGAGGCTCACTTCAATCGGGC
>JBDNHZ010000177.1:0-7875 GCA_041688515.1 Verrucomicrobiota bacterium | reverse complement strand
TTTCTACGGGGCGATTCGACAATGAATACTACCAGTCTCTCCCCGTGTTGCCCGCAGCCGAGTATCGTCTGATACTGCGGGCAGCAGCCCGCGAAACTCCGGCGTTTCGATTCCGTCTGCTCGACCTCAATGCAGCGCCCCTGATCACCCTCGGCGGCAATGTGACGAACAACCACGTCCCGCCAAACGGAGCCATCCCATATCGCATCCAACTCAACGCCGGCCAACGACTCTTTGGTCGGGCCTTCGCCAGCTCCGGATTTACCGGTGAACGACCCCGATGGACCCTCTCGGATCCGAGCGGGCAATTGCTCTGGAATACATCCTTCGCCGACACGACACCCGTGACGGTCAGTGCGCCGGGTTTTCATATCCTGCTCGTTCACGGCCCCGTCGCCGCTACGGGTCCGGCACCCTCGCATGACTTCGGAATCCTGCCGGTGCTCCAGCGGAACGAACCGCTGGTGTTCGACTCGATCATTGAGTCCGCCCTCACCACCCCAAACGAGACCCTGACCTACCGCTTCCGGGTCGACGCACCCACCCGAATCTCCATGGACGGCCTCCGCTACGCAGACGCCCGCTGGGACATCATCGATCCCTCGGGGACGGTGGTTTCCGGCGGGTTCAACGGCGACAGTGAATGGCAGTACGATCTGACCCCGGGCGAACATCGCCTTGTCATCGGCGGATCGGACATCCAGACGCCGACCGTCCGTTTCCGGATTCTGACCGCTGCGGCTGGGGCCGCTTTGCAATTGGACGTCACCAACGAAGTCCAGTTCGACACGGCCCGCGGAAGCCGTTACCTGCGCGTCCCGCTCACGGCGGGGCAGACGCTGTACCTTGACCACCTCGGTTCCGTCGGCTTCCGCTATCAACCCACTATCCGAATCACCGATCCGCTGGGGGACCCGCTCCTTCTGCTAAACCTTTCAGACGGCGGGCCCATCGAGGTCCAGACCACTGGCATCCACGACATTCTTCTGACCGGCAGCGGCGAAAACGACGAGATCCCGGCGATGGCCCGGTTCATCCTGCGACGGGCGGATCCAGTGACTGGCGGGTACGTTTTGGGCAATGAGATCGCCGGTGCGATCACCAAGCCAGGAGAACGCCGCCGCTTCGAATGGATCCAAGCGGCACCCCGCCATGTCATCGTTGATTCATTGACGCCCTCCCCCGTGTCGTGGGCTGCGAGCGGTGCCTGGGGTAATGCCGGCAGCGGCTACCTCTACAACGAGTCCGGCCCGATCCACCTCCCGGCCGGCCCTGCCCAACTCGTCCTCAACGACTCTGGAGACCAGACAAACGCCTACCGCCTGCGACTGGTCAG
Source organism: Verrucomicrobiota bacterium (assembly GCA_041688515.1). GTDB lineage: Bacteria > Verrucomicrobiota > Verrucomicrobiia > Limisphaerales > UBA9464 > UBA6176. The sequence goes on along the minus strand of JBDNHZ010000177.1, from coordinate 6,539 downwards.
TTTTGAGGATGCTCCGTTGGGAACGTTGGGGATCGAAACGGAGATCCAACTCAATCCGGCCAGCGGTGTGAGTATTATCGCATGGAATCTCGTCGCCGGCCAGCGCGTGACCTTCCGATCCCTGGGCCGCACCGGCTTCACGACAACCCCTCAATGGAGCCTGTACCATTCGCGCCATGCCCAGGTGGGCATTTCAGGCATGGGCAACCTCACCTATACGGCGCTGGAAACGGGCCGGCACCATCTCGTCCTGTCGGGTGACCTGTCGGAGACGGCAGCCGGCGGGACGATCCGTTTCATCGCCGAGGACGGAGGCATCGTCCCGCCCACACCATTCAAAGGATCGGTCATTGGATTCAACCAGATCATCGATGACAGCACGGCTACCGGAGGCACCAACTTCTACCGGATGCTCCTGACCCAACGCTCGGCAGTGACGCTGGACGTATTGACCGACAGCAGCCACCGGTGGACCCTTCGCGATCGTTTCGGCACTCAGGTCGACCGCGCCTTTCTGCGGGACGCCGACACCTTTAACCGCACTGACCTGGCTCCCATGGCGTTGGACCCGGGCGAGTATGAGTTGGCGATCTACGACGCGACGGGCCCGTTTCGCTTCCTGTTGCGGAGTGGGGCGGAAGCGATTGCCGCAGCCGCGGGTGTCCTGCAGACCTCCATCCACACACCGGCAAGCAGTTCGCGGTTCTTCCGCTTTGAAGGGCAGGCGGGCGATCCCTGGAGCTTTTTTGGCGATGGATACTCGGGTTATTTGCGCCGGCCGATCATGACCCTTTCGGCGCCCTCCGGCCGGAGCCTGACCTACGATTATACCGATGGATTCACGGATCGATACACCCTTCCGGAGACCGGCCGTTACCTGATGCTGGTGACTTCCTTTGCCAATGAAACTGCGACGACCGGGACCAACCAGTTCCGCTGGTTCGGAGGCGAGACCGCGGTGGGCGAGATTACACTTGAGGTCCCGTTCGAGGTGACCATCCCGACACCGGGTGGGCGGAGCGAGTTCCGGCTGGTGCTGGACTCGGAACGCGAGCTCATGTTCGACGCGCTCTCGTCGTTCCCCCAACTCTCGGTCTCGATCGACCGGTTCAGTACTCGGCTCTTCACCAGTTCGATCAACGCGGTCGAGTACGATGGATATCCACCCTCGACCCGGCTCCGACTTGGCGCAGGCGAGTACCGTGTTGTGTTTGATGCGGGGGGATCGACTACCCCGACGGTGCGAATGGTGATGCGCGACATGGCGAATGCCCGCCCGCTGGTTTTCAACGCCGAGACCGCCGGCACCAACAGCCCGGCCAGCGCATCGGTCTTCCATTCGTTCCCCATGACTGCCGGGGAGAGTTATCTGCTGGAAGGGATCGATCGGTCCGGCTTCTCGACCAGTCCCTACGCCAACCTGTTTCCCCCGGTGAAAGGCGGCCTCAATTTCGCAGCCATCGATTCTTACTCCATCCGCTATACCGCCAACCAATCCGGACTGGCGCGACTCCTCGTCAGCGGAAGTCCAAGCGACACCGGTGTCGCCGGGATCCACCGCTTCCGACTCTGGCGCGTGCAGGATGAGACCAATCGCCTGACGCTGGGAACGGTGGTGAACGGCCAGATCCAGCAACCATCGCAAGTCCAACACTGGACGTTCCGCCTGACCCAGACGCGTCGCCTCCTCTTGGATTCGCTCAGCAACTCGGCGGCCTCTGTGCGACTCACCGGACCTGGAGGCGAGTTCTTCAACGGCTCCCTCCGCTCGTTTGAAGAATCCTATCGGCACCAGATCGTCGTCGCCCCGGCCGGTGACTACACCCTGGCCCTCTCCGCCCCGGGATTGGAACGGCCCGGCTTCGCGTTCCGACTCCTCGACGTGTCCGATGCTCCTTTCATCACCGCCGGGGTCCTGACCGATGCCAGCTTCGATCTCTCCCGCGCCGCCTACGTGCGACGATTCCAGGCCAGTGCCGGCGACTCCGTCTACTTTGACAACGTCGCCTATACCGGCTTTCCAAGTGCAAACTCCCATCGTTTCTTCTCCAGCAGCGGCGATCTGCTAGGGGAGGCCTATGGTTCCGCGGATTTCGCCTCCACCCGTCTGCCCTATAGCGGCGACTACTTCCTCGTGGTAAACGGGTCAGACATCATTCCTGGCGCACCGCCCACATACCGGTTCCGCATGGTGCCCAATCCGACTCCGTCGCCGGAAAGCCTGTTGGGGAACCTGAGCCTCGCCGATCTCGTTCCCGAGAACATCTCGGCGACGCCTGATCCCGTGGCTTCCGGTGGTTTCCTGACCGTGCGCTGGAACAGCGCCAACCGCGGCAACGCTGGGGCCAACCCGCCCCTCACCGACCGGGTCATCCTCCGCAATGCCAGCGGCGCCGTGATCGCCAGCGGCACCACGACGGATTCGGCGGGACCCATCGCCCCGGGCCAGACCCATCCCCGCGAAATCATCCTCCCGTTGCCGGAAGGTGCCCAATCCGTTGGCGCGCTCGCCGTGGAGATCGCCGTGGAGTCAACCGGGACCCTCCGCGAAGCCAATGCCGCCGGCTCCGGCGAGGCCAACAATCTTGCCTCCAGAACGGTCACTGGAACCTTCGCACCGTACCCGGATCTCGTTCCGCTCGTGCTTCGTTCGTCGGGAGCAGGCTGGGCACCGGGGAGCCCCATCGCACTCCTGTGGCAGACCGCCAATGCCGGCGCGCGCAACGCCAACGGCCCATGGTCGGAACGTCTCATCGTGTCGAATGCGAATCGTCGAACAGTGATCCTCGACGTCACGCTCCCGCACCCGTCCAGCCTGGCGGCAGGCGCAGCCACCGAACGAAGCCACAGCTTCACGCTTCCCACCGGTGCCAATGGCTACGGTGCATTCGTCGTCCTGCTCGCCATCGACAGCGGCAATGCCGTGGCGGAGTTCAACCTCGCTGACACTGCCGAACTCAATAACACCGCGACGCTCCAGGCCGTCACCGCGCTCGACATCGCCGTGGCCGAAGTGGCGATTCCACCGGTGATCGAACCCGGCATCGCATTCAACGTGGTTCACACCCTGACGAATGCCGGCGCCATCCAAGCCGCCGGCAGTTGGCTTGATGCGCTGGTCTTCATTGCGCCGGATCAGTCCGAAACCGTGCTGGCCCAGCGCCCGCACACCGCCAATCTCGCCCCGGGTGCTTCCCAGAGGGTCACCAACACGCTGACCCTTCCGGTCACGTTTCCCCATCTCTCCGGACGCATTGCGGTGATCGTCGACAGCGCGGATGTCCTCGCGGAAATCGGTGAGTCCAACAACCGCGGGGTATCGGCCGCAGCGACTGTTCCGGCGATGCTGACCCTGCAATGGGCACCTTTGAGCCTTCGTGAAGACGCCATCAATCCAAACGTCCGTGGCACGGTCACGCGGAACGGTCCAGTCGATCAACCCCTCGCAGTCGGGCTTACCAATCCGGATCCCACCGAACTCGCAATTCCGGCATCGGTCACCCTCCCTGCCGGGCAGGCGGTTGCCTCGTTCAACGCGACGGTGGTTCCTGACGGTCAGAACGATGGTCCACAGACGGTCACCGTGCGCGCCACCGCCCCGGGCTTTCGCTCCGGCGAGGCGACCGTCACGGTGCTCGACGCAGATCTGACCCAACTCACGCTCTCTCTCTCCACCCATCGGATGGTGGAAGGTTCTTCCATCACTGGAACCGTCACCCGAACGCCGGTGGCCGCGTCCCCGATGCTGGTTCAACTTCTGGCCAGTGACACCGCCCAACTCTCCGTCCCGGGCGCCGTCACCATTCCGTCCGGGGTTGCCTCGGCGAACTTCAGCATCACCGCCGTCGAGGACGATCTCCTGGAGCGCACCAATCTGTACAACCTGACGGCATCTGCTGCGGGGGTCGCCAACACCGCCGCGGCGGTCACGATCGTCGACAACGACATTCCCACGGTAACACTGGTCCTGGCCCAGAAGACCGTTGGCGAAGGCGACGGCCCCAATGCCACGTCAGCAACCCTGACCCGTTCGCTGGTCACCCCACGCGCCGTTGTCGTCTCCCTCGAAACCGGCAACTCCGCTGTGGTCCGGGTTCCTGCCAACGCCACCATCCCGGCCAACGCGGCGTCCGTCACGTTCCCCGTGGCCACCCTCGACAATGCCAACGCCGAGGGTCCGCGCCCGGTGGCGGTGGGTGGCTTCATCCTGGATTCAGTCAACCGGGCCCCGATCCAAGAGATCGTGCCCGACGTCCTCACGGTCACCGACAACGATGGTCCCACACTCACCCTGCGATTGGCGGCCGACGCTGTCGCCGAAGGTCGTACCCCGGCGACCACGGCCACGCTGATCCGCAACACGACCACCACCCTGCCGCTCACCGTCACCATCGCGTCCTCGGACTCCACCGAGGCCACCGCGCCGGCGACCGTCACCATTCCCGCCGGTTCAGATCGCACCAGCTTCCCGGTCAATTCCGTGGCGGACGGCATCACCGATGGGAACCAGTCCGTTCTGCTGACCGCGTCCGCGGTGGGCTTCGTTTCCGGTGCCGCGACACTGGTGGTCTCGGACGCGGACCGACCGGATCTGGTGTTGGCTGCGCTGACCTTTTCGCCCACCGGGATCGGCGGCGAATCCATCCCCGTGACACTCCGAGTTGAGAACCGTGGTTCCACTGTTGCGCAGGGTGCCATCGTCCAACGCCTGTCGCTCTCGGCCGATCCCGTTGCTGGGGGAGACAAGTTGGTCGGACAAATCACCTACCCCGGACCGGTTCCCCCGGGAGGATCGTTTGAACAGACGCTCAATGTCCGACTCCCCGACCAACCGGGCGCCTACCACTTTGTCGCCGAGACGGACATCACCGGGGCGGTGGCCGAGATCCTGGAATCGAACAATCTCCGTGTGAGCCCAACCGCAGTTCAAATCGGCCCGGCTTACACGGCCACGGTTGAAACGGACGTCACGTCAGCGGTCGCCGGCACCGCCATCCCCTTGCGTGGTCGCGCCCTCCGCAACAACGGATCACCCGCGGCGCTGGTCGGCGTGAGCATCCATGTCTCCGTCCGGGGAATCACCCGGACACTTCCTGTCGTCGCCGGACCGGATGGACGGTTCTCCGCCACGTTTCAGCCGCTGCCGACCGAGGGTGGCTTGTACCGCATTGCTGCCGGCCATCCCGGGGTAGCCATGCCTCCGGCCCAGGATGAATTCCAGCTCTTGGGTTTCGCCCTGGCCCCGCTTCCCCGGATCACGGTGCCCGAAGGCGAGACTGTGCAGGCCATGACAGTGGTCGAGAATCGAACAGACATCCCGCTGACGGGCCTCATGGCTGAATTGCTGGTCAGCCATCCCAGCCTGCGGGTCATCCCAACCCTTTCGTCCAACACCCTTGCCGGCAATGGATCGATCCAGCTCCGGTTGGAGGTCGCGACCGTCGACACCTCCGCCATCGAATCCAACGTCAGCATCCGCCTTCGCTCCGCCGAGGGTGTCGAAGGGATCCTTACCACCCGCGTCCGGCAGGAGATCCGTGTTCCGCGCCTGATCGCAACCCCGGGATCGCTCGACGTCGCCATGGTGCGCGGACGCCAGACCCCTGTGGCGTTCAGCGTGCGCAATGATGGCGGTCTCGACACCGGCCCGCTCCGGATCGACATCCCGCCAACACCCTGGCTGTCGCTGTCGTCGCCCGCGCTCCTCACATCCCTCGCGCCCGGATCCAACGCCACCGTGGTACTGCTCTTGACGCCGGCGGCGGATCTTCCTCTCGGGGATTACACGAGTGCCATTGCGCTCAACAGCGATCGGGCGGTCCTGACTGTACCGGCGCAGTTCCGCGCCATCTCCGACGGGATCGGCCATATCGAAGTCACCGCCGAGGATGAATACACCTACTTCGCCGATGGCAAGCCACCCCTCGCGGGCGCCGAAGTCATCCTGCGCGATGCCCTCAGCGGTATCCCGGTCCGCACGAACCGCACGGGAATCGACGGGCGCGCGTTGTTCAGCAACCTGACCGAAGCCTACTACCTGGTCAGCGCCACAGCCGACAAACACCGATCCTTCCAGCAGGCCGCCCTGGTCGTCGCCGGCGCCACCACGAACGTCACCGCCTTCCTCTCCCGCGAGACCATCCGGTACTCGTTCTTCGTCGAACCCACCACCGTCGAGGACCGATATTCGCTCCGGGTGGAGTCCATCTTCGAGACGCAGGTTCCTGTGCCGGTCGTCACCATTGAACCGTCCGTCATCGACATCAGCCAGTATGCCGGCGAGGAGTTCCAGATCGAGGTCACCGTCCGCAATCATGGCCTGATCGCCGCCGATTCGGTCCGCATCCAGATTCCGGGTGGGGCACGGTTCACGGCCACTCCACTGGTCAGCGATCTCGGCCGACTGCCCGGTGGTGCGAGCGTCAAGGTTCCCATCCTGATCCGACGCCCGGCCGCGCCCGTGGGTGGCCGCGGAGCCGGTCCTGCCCTTGACGATGAGTTCGACGATGCCTCTTGTTCCCTGGCAGCGCAGGCGCTCT